>JBCBJE010000206.1:0-7774 GCA_038523735.1 Cyanobacteria bacterium J06626_18
AGTGAAATTAAGGGTTCTAGGCCGACCTCTATACCTCACTAGCGTCAGAAATGCTGTAGAACTTATATACAATATTTGACGTACAACTCCAGGAAGGTAGGGTGGTTATACGTCAATTTTGGCAGTTAAGTATGGATATTGGGGTGCTCATATGTCAATTTTGACTGTTAAGCACTGACCTAGGGGAGTTATACGACATGGACGATAGCATCATCCAAGCCGTTGTGCTTGCTCGATTAGATTGAAGAAGTCGTTTGGCTAAGGCATTTTAGAGTGAATAGTAACCATGCGTAGGGTAGCCAGCATTTTCTGCATCGGGTTGATCGGGACGGTTGGATGTATGCCTGTTTCCGAAGAGGCTAATACCCCTGAAGCTGAAATCACTGCAGTCAGCGATCGCCAACGGGCTCTTTGGCAGACAATTAGCAGTTACACAACAGAATCCGGTAGCCTTAGCGATCGCTTCAAAACGGCATTTATTGACCTCAATCAAGACACTACCTTGGATGCGATCGTACTCACTGACTCGTGTGGTACGGGAGGCTGCACAATGCTAGTTTTTCAGGGAGTGGGTGACACCTTCCAATTTGTGTCGAGGACATCCCTGGCAAATGAGCCGGTCCTCGTCAGCGATTCCACGACCAATGGTTGGTACGATCTGGTGCTGGAGGTTTCAGGGGGCGGTATTGCGCCGATGACGGTTGCCTTACTGTTTGATGGTCAAGCCTACCCGCTGAACCCAAGTTTGCAACCGCCTCTGCCTGTGGAACCCCCGATAACAGGCACGACACTCGTCTTCGACCCACGCTTCCGGGCTATTGGCGATGCCGCAGAGCTGGAAGCCGCCTGTGAACAAGCAATTACAAGTGCAATGAGTGCACCTGCGACGCTGGAATTTAGCCACGCTGAAGCCAGTGTTTCAGCCTACGAATATACCCTAGCGGGCGGTATGTCTGGACTCTGCCAAGTTGGTTACGACGGTGTCATTCGGTCTTTAGAGTAAGCAGTCTTTGAAAAGGGGAGAAGGAAGGTGGAGGGTAATGGGTAGTGGGTAGTGGGTAGTGAGTGGGAAGGAAAGGGGAGTGTTGGCGAAGCCTGCGCGAAGGGCTTTGGGGAAAGGGGTAAAAGGTAAAGGGTGAAAGGTGAATGGGCAGAAGAATCTTGAACCTTAAATCCTGAATCTTGAACCAACTGCCGATGACCAATTACCAATCGCCAACCATCAACGATTAACCATCAACGATTAACCAAGAACCAAGAACGAAAACCAAAATCTAAACTTGCATAGAACCCATTTGAATCGATTAGCGATGCGATTTATCTAACGGTCCACGGGTGACACCCAGCTTGCTCTGCAGCTTCAGTTTTTTCCAAAGCTGAGAACCCGTGATGTCTCCCGCCAGCAGCCGACGATAGCTCGCCAGAATTTGACCTACCTCTGCCGGTGATTCGTTCAGAAACTCGATGCGGAAGTGACGGGCACCGGCTTTGAGGAGGCGCTGAGTGTATTCGGCTCCGGTTTGGGCAACGCCGTTGAACAGCGTGTTACGACACCCGGCATCCGCCTGTAGTACATGTTCAGTGCCGGTGCGATCGCGCAATTTCACCGCGTGCGTTTCACAGGGACGACCGCAGTCGCGAAAGTCCTTACCGTCGGACAGAAACGCACAGAACACACAGTGCTCCATATGAAACAGCGGCATGTGCTGATGCAGCGTCACCTCAACCCAGTTGACCGGACTCGCCTGCAGCAGCGAATCCAGCTGATCAATATTGAGATCATAGGAGGCGGTCAGCCGCTCTAGCCCGTACTGAGTTTTGAAATACTGAGCTGTCAGGGGATTCGCTACGTTGAGAGAAAAGTCACCAATGCAACGCTGCCCGGCAAAATACTGCAGATGGTCATAGTTGCGAATCAGATAGCCATCTGTTTGCGATCGCAGAACCTGATCGAGAATGTAGTTTTCTAGAGGCTTGGTAATCCGGGGCGGTGCGACCCAAAGCGTCTGATGAGAATGCGTTTGATGCTGACGGAACCAAGATACGGCGGTTTTGTAGGTAGCCGGATTTTCGAACTCGCAGTAGTAGGTGTTGATGCCAGCAGCGATCACGGCCTCTAACTGCGCCTGATTTCGCACCAGCGCGATCAGTTGAGGGGCAATCTCTGACGTTGGATGAATAGGGATAGGGAGTAGATCGCTTAATGCAGAAGTGTCTCCGAGTTGCCATCGTGGCGGTTGAGCCCGCTGCGTTTTCAGTTGGGCCACCAGTTCACGCCGCAGGCGATTCAGTTCACTTACTGGTAACATGACGTCACCTTCTAAATGAGCCGTCAACCGCTCTAGCAAGAAGGGCGTGTTGCCCAATCGACTGAACTGCTGAGTCAGTCGCTCATAGGTGAGGGGTTTACTGTGAGCTGCGACCAGGGGCATGGTGGACTCAACCTGGGCGATATGTCCTTGAGCATCATGGGCGATCGCGACCAGAGGTGTTCCCTCGGCTCCTTGGACTTCAATCGCAATGGGGCGCTGAAATTGCGGCGTCTCACCGGCATAGCTTTGGCGTACAGCTTTATCTAACTCGGGATCGTTCGTTTTCCAGAGCTTGTCGCCCACCCGCACTCGCTTAAGATTCACATCCCGTCGCCCAAAGGTCAAAAAGGTCGCTTTGCCCCGCTTGGGTTGGACGCCATACACCCGCCCACCTTCTTCTCCCGCTGCCGGTCGCCCATTATCGAACACCACCCCATCGCCTGCTTTTACAGGAGCAGCCAACTGGACCGTCACGCCATCGGCATGAACCTGCAGCACATGGCCCAGATAGACGCCGCGCTTCTTACCAAATCGGGCATGCACCAGCGCTTGGTTGTTGATGCCCTCAAACCAGCCCGTAAATAGTCCCCGCGAGAAGGCCATCTCCAAGCGATAGTGCTCATCTGCAGAAGGCTTGTAAGCGCGGCGATTCGCCGCGGCTGATGAGCTGCGTTGCACGATCGCCCGGTCCAACGCATCCCGGTACACCCGCGTGACGTTAGCCACGTACTCCGGCGTTTTCAGCCGCCCCTCAATCTTGAGACAAGCCACCCCCGTGTCGATCAGTTCCGGTAACACTGGCAGACCTGACAAATCTTGTGGGCTCAGGAGGTACTGGCGATCGCCCACGTCCACAGGCTGACCATCCGCAATCAGGTCGTAGGTCATGCGGCAAGCTTGGGCACATTCCCCACGATTAGCCGACCGTCCCCCGAGCGCTTCACTTGTCAGGCACTGTCCTGAATACGCCACACACAACGCACCGTGGACAAAGACTTCCAGAGGTAAAGCGATATCGCGATCGCGCAGTTGCTCTTGAATGCGGTTAATCTCCTTGAGGGAACATTCCCGTGCTAACACAACCAGCTGACATCCCAACTGCTGAGCGAAGTCAACCCCCGCAGCATTGGTCACCGTCATTTGAGTCGAGGCATGAATCGGAAAGTCTGGCGACAGCTGGCGAATCAGCCGACACAGCCCCACATCCTGAACGATCGCCGCATCCACCCCCGCCGCAATCACTGTTCGCAAATAACGCTCAGCCGCTGGCAGTTCCTCGGTAAAGATCAACGTATTTAAGGTGACGTAACCCTTCACTCCCCGTCGATGCAAAAACGCCATCAGCTCTGGCAAATCTGCCTCAGTGAAGTTATCCGCCCGCATCCGCGCATTAAAGCGATCGAGCCCAAAGTAAATCGCATCCGCCCCATTCTCCACCGCCGCCTTGGCACAGTCCCAATTACCCGCTGGTGCTAGCAACTCAGGCACTGCAGTGTTTATCGAGGCTTGGGATGCGAGAGAGGGCGATCGCATTTTTCCATTCTCCAAATCTGCTTGAGCAGAAAACCATTGATCCCTACAATGAAAATAATAAGCAATAAGCATTAATACGCAGTTCGGTCAGGAGGAAATATGCCCCGTCCAATCATTCTCGGTATTGTGGGCGATAGCGCCGCCGGCAAAACCACGCTCACCCGAGGGATCGCTCAGATTCTAGGCGAAGATCAGGTCACCGCAATCTGTACAGACGACTATCACCGCTACGATCGCAAGCAGCGCAAGGAAATGGGAATCTCGGCGATTCACCCTGACTGCAACTATATCGACATTATCGAACAGCATTTGTACTTGCTGCGCGAAGGCAAGTCGATTCTGAAACCAATCTATAACCACAGCACCGGGATGTTCGACCCGCCTGAATACATCAAGCCAAGCAAGTTTGTCATTGTAGAGGGCTTGCTGGGATATTCCACCGCGGCTGCTCGGGACTGTTACGACGTCATGGTGTACTTAGCTCCTCCTGAAGAACTGCGGGCTACTTGGAAAATCAAGCGTGATACTCGTAAGCGTGGCTATGAGCCAGAGCAGGTGCTAGATCAGCTGAAGCAACGGGAACCTGACTCCGAAGCCTTCATCCGTCCGCAGCGGAAATGGTCCGATGTAGTGGTGTCTTTCTATCCTTCGGGTAAAGAGGGCAGTAATGAAGACCTGCTATTGAATGTGAAGCTGGTGCTGCGTCCCACGATTCCCCACCCTGACTTCACCCACATTCTGGATGATACGGGCAATCACCTCGGCGACTCTATCCGCTTGGTACTAGACCGCGACATGGGCAAGCCTGTAGATGTTCTGGAAGTGGATGGTGCTGCTACTCAAGAGCAGGTGCAGGAACTGGAGCGCATTCTCTGTAATGAAGTGCCTTACCTGGGTCAGTTCTGCAGCATTGAAGGTAATCAGGACATTGGTAAGGTTGTGGGGACTACGGGTGAGACGCTGCAAAGCTATCCCCTTGCACTGACCCAGTTGCTAATTACGTACCACATGCTCAAGGCTGATAAGGTTGTGAAGCAACTCGTGGCGGCATAAATCGGGTGCTTGCCTTTAACCCTTTTCGGGTGTGTCACACATAGCGGTGGCGCACCCAATTTTTATATGTGAATAAGTCGAACCGCAATTGGGTTCACCCTAGTCAATTTCTCAAAATGAATATACCGCCGTAGGCTGGTGTCGAGGTACGAGACCCAGCGTTCCAATCGGTCATTTCTTTCTCAGCGATCGCCCTAGAATAGCGACATAACGACAGCACGACAGCTCAAGGAATTGCTGCGATGATTCAAGCTCCAACTAAGCTCTCGACATTGGAAGAATTTCTGCAGCTACCTGAGACAGAACCTGCTAGCGAATACATTGACGGGCACATTATCCAGAAACCGATGCTGCAGGGCGAGCACAGTGCCATTTAGACTGAATTAGCTCCCGCGATTAATGGGGTCGTCAAATCCCCTAAAATTGCACGAGCGTTTACCGAACTCCGCTGTACGTTTGGTGAGCGCTCTACAGTGCCAGACATTGCTGTGTTCCTATGGCAAAGGATTCCCCGCCAGGAAAATGGCAAAGTCGCCAACGTTTTTGCGATCGCCCCCGACTGGACAATCGAAATCCTATCGCCGGACCAGAGCCAGACTAAAGTCACCAAAAATATCTTGCACTGCTTGAAACATGGCACTCAAATGGGCTGGCTGATTGACCCAGAGGATCCGTCTGTGTTTGTTTACTTACCCGATCAGCGCACAAGTGTTTATGATGAGCCTGATGCGCGGTTGCCCATGCCTAAATTTGCAAAGGATTTCAACCTCACAGTGGCAGCTCTCTTTAGCTGGCTGATGGCATAAGGTCTGAAGCAGAAACCGCTAAATACTCTCCTGCTGGAGTACTATGCTAAACGATCTTTAGGTTCTCAAAAATATCCACAATGCGTTCGACTCGTCTGAACCTCTAAAAGCAAGCGATCCAGTTTATGTAAACTGTAGCAAAGTGCGGGGCGAGGAAAATATTCTAGTGGATGTGGGACGGCAGATTACCGATGCCGATCGCATCACTCACCAGCTCTACACAGGACATCGGGGTGCGGGCAAATCCACTGAGTTACTGCGGCTAGAGGCTGACCTAACGGAAAAAGGCTATCGGGTGGTCTATTTCCCGGCAGAAGAAGCCGACATTGATCCAGAAGACGCGCAATACACCGACATTCTGCATTCCACCCATCCTGCGAGAAAACGAACCCAGCAACCACGAACAGATCTTTATTGACCGCAGTGAGCAGCTCAAAATGCTGAACTGCCACATCATCTATACGGTGCCAATTTCACTGGTGTATTCGGAGCGCGGCCCTGACTTGCGAGATATCTACGACGCTGAAATTCAAGTGCTGCCGATGGTGATGGTGCGCGATCAGGCCGGTAATGTCTGTGAAGCAGGTCTGGAAACGATGCGTGATTTAGTGCGTCAGCGCGTGTTTCATGCCGAAGGCGTTGATGCTGCTAAGCAGTTGGTGGGTGATATCTTTGACGCCCAGGAAACGCTGGATCAGCTCTGTTTGATGAGTGGCGGACACGTGCGGAACCTGATGCAGATGGCCCAGGAAGCGATTAGGCAAAACGATAAATTACCCATTGGCAAGCGATCGGTTCGCCTTGCAATCACCAAAGCTCGCAATACCTATCGCAATGCAGTGTATGAAGCCCAGTGGCCGCTATTGGCCAAAGTTGCCGAGACGAAGGAGATTCTGAATGATAAAGCTCATCGATCTTTACTATTCAACCGCTGTATTTTGGAATATCGCTACATTGATAGCGAGGACGAAATTATCTGCTGGCGCGATGTCCATCCGCTGTTGCGGGGGGGCAAGGAGTTTCAAGCCGCAGTGCAGACGCTCTCTGAATCACCATGACTCAGCAAGACCTAACCGAGTGGGATGAAGATATTACGACATCACTAGAGGAGGAGTATGTTGGCCTGATAAAAGTTTTGCGTTGGGCCAAGGGATTTGGTCTGTTGTTTGTGCAGTGCAGCCCTGCAGAAGGTGAGCAGCTCATCGAACGTGTTCAAGCCGATGTCACTGAAAAAACGGTTAACGTCCTGTGGTTGGATCGCGAAATTGATGACCTTGACCTATACGACGTTGTCGCTGCACAGCCTGACCTTGACCAAACTCAGGTGCTCTTCATTACGGGGCTAGAGAAGTCCTTGGTGCCCTACATTCAACCCGGCTACGGCAGCGAGGGAGATTACTACGCCTAAGACCGCGTTCCCAGAATCTTGGGCAATTTGAATCTTCGCCGCGAGAGTTTCAAGGAGCTATTTAAACTGTGCTTCGTGTTTTTGGTACCCCGCTATGCCATGAAGACCTGATACGACAGGCACCAGACTTTTTCGATTGGCGATCGGGTGTATGGGAGTTCGTTTCTCCTCAAGAAAACTTACGGTTAGAAGCTAAGAAGATTTTGCTATTTGGAGATTTTGAAAACTATCCTAACTGGAAGCCCCAACAACGACGCGAACGCCTCTTGGAGATTGAAGACCTTATTACTGAAGGCGACCAATCAAACAAAGATTTATGCGGGCTCCGACTTGAGCAGGGCAATATTTTGGCGGCTGGCCAAGACTATGAAACAGCAATTGCTTGTTATACCCAAGCCTTAGCTATCTGTCCTGAAGATGATTTAGCGCTTTTTCTTAAAGGAACTGCTCTACAGTTTCTTGGTAAATATGAAGAGGCAATTGTCTGCTTCGATCAAGCCTTGACTATAGATTCCCACAATTGCCTAACTTTATGGAATAAAGGTCTTGCTCTGTCTGCTTTGGGCCACCACGAGGAAGCGATTTCCTCATATGACGACAAAGTCTTAGACATCTTGCCCAGTTCAAGTCGGAGCCCGCATAAATCTTTGTTTGATTGGTCG
>JBCBJE010000207.1:0-7771 GCA_038523735.1 Cyanobacteria bacterium J06626_18
CGACTCAAGATGTCGTTTCTGAAACGGTTGAGGAAATTACTCAAGCTTTTGAGGAAATTACAGATAGCTTTGCTGAAATTGCCGAAGAAATTGAAGAGATTAAAACTGATCTTGCAATTTACGATGCGCTCATCGACTTCTTCAAAACAGAAAGTTGGTCCTTTCAAACCCTGCCACAACAGGCGGCTTTGCGGCTCGCCTTCAAGGGAAAAAACGGTCAATGGGATTGCTACGCTAAAGCAAGAGAAGCACATCAGCAAGTTGTCTTCTATTCAATCTCTCCTATCACTGTCGCTAAAGCAAAACGAAACGCGATCGCCGAATTCCTGACTCGCGCCAATCACGGCATGATCCTTGGCAACTTTGAACTCGACTACAGCGACGGCGAAATTCGCTACAAAACCAGTATTGACGTGGAAGGCGACAAACTGACGATCGCCCTCATCCGCAATCTCGTTTACACCAATGTCTTGACTATGGACCAATATCTCCCCGGTATCCTTGCCGTTCTCGAACAAGGGACGATTCCTGAACAAGCGATTCGTCTCGTTGAGCAAAGCGAGATATTGCTATCCACCGAGTAAATTGGGTGAAAAGTCCTGATGCTAGGTGCAACCGCAGAATTATGAGTAATTCTTTCTAGACTCACATGCTCCATATACATGGAAAACAATCAACTTTTAGCGAGCTTTGATGATCTGATTGCGTTGCTGGAGCAAAACCGAATTCCTTATCGCATTGCCAATCCGTCCAGCCATTCCCAGGTCGAGCTGCCAACCAGAATTGGGGCTTTGCAGAGCCAGCTAATGATTATCTGGGGACCGACGGCACCGATCCTTCAATGTATCCATCCATTGCCATTTCGCGTTCCTGAGGAGCGGGTTGCTGCCATTGAATCCGCGATCGCCCGCATCAACCACGCTCTGGTGCTGCCAGGCTTTGGCCTCAATCATAAGGTGCGCCTGATTTACTATCGCCTCAGCATTCCACGCCGGGATAATGATCAATTGTCGGCGCAAGAATTTCAAAAAGCCTGCCAAACCGCGATCGGTACCGCTGCAGACTTTTATCTGCCTTTAAAGAAGGTTGCCCTCGAGAACCAAGCTGCCGATGCGATTCTCAATCAAACGGCACCTGCCCAGAGCGGCAGTAATTTGTAGTGCTATTGACAAACTAATCTACATCCGATTCGGCAACTGGTATTTTTCCCTTAAGCAAAAAACGAGGATCTGGATGTGATCAACGTCTGTTACATAGATCATCAAATTCACTGCTGGCTCTAGATTGGGTCCCCGCAAAGATTCAGGGGACTTGCTAAGATACAGCCTGCGTAGGGCTCAGGGAAATATATATGGTAGATAGCATCGACGACAACGTTGTGCGAGCTATCAGCACAGGATTGAGTAATATCAATCAAGTAATGACCTCTGTTGTCGCGATCTAACGGCAGAATGCTAAGCAAATTGAAGTAAACACTCAACAGATAGCTGCGCTCACCGAAGGGCTTACCTGCTTCGAAAACAGCATGAATAGTGGTTTTGAGCGTTTAGAAGATGTTGTTAGCAAAGGTCTCGAACGGTTGGAGAGCAACTTGAGCCAGTTGGAGCATAATCTAAGTCAACGATACGAAATTACTCGTATGCAAGGTGCAACGGTTGACCGATTGATTGCATGGCTAGAGCAGAAAGCCAACTAATATTCTTTGATGCAGTTCGTCCGAATCGAAGGATGTTTTGTTTTAATGCAATAAGGGCTCAAGACAAGAATGGTCAACCCCGCTACAGGAGGCTGACCATTCAGTGAGTACTCTATAACTCAGGTTAAGAACCGTTAGGAGCCAGTTGTCTGTGCTGCCAGCATCTCCTTGAGCTTTTCTAGCTCTTGAGCCCAGCGAGGATCGGGTTGAGCTGCTTCTGTCTCGGTGTGGGAGGTACGATTGCGATTTGATTTGTTTTTACGGCGAGGAGCACTATTTTCAGGAGCCCCGCCTCCTTCTTCGCCCTCTTTACCCTTCGAGCGAGGCAGTGCCTTCTCAATTTTGAGTGTAGAATCCTTTAGAACAAAATCGCTGAACTTTTCTACAATTGCATTGGCTTGCTCATCCGTTTTTACGGTTACAAAGCCAAAACCCCGGCATTTACCAGTTTTGCGGTCAGAAATTAGCTTGACAGAAACAATCTCTTCCGAGTGTTCTGCAAAAACTGCTTCCAGTTCCTCTCTTTCAAGATCTTTGGGCAGGTTGCCAACATAAACTCTTACGGACATTCTTCAGATACCTCTTTTCAACAGTCGTTTGTCAACAATGGCTTGATGCTAAAACTCACTTACCAGCAAGTACACAGTATGCTCTCCAAACCAACGGCATTCCCATGGTTCACGCTCAGTCGCCCTGAGACGCTGTTGCCGACTTCCACGTGAGGTGAAGTTCTTGGGCTTTGCGGCCAACAGACCTACCTCAGAACGAGGGAGACCCCTTTCTATTCCCTGCAGCTTGCGATGGAAGAAGCGTTTAAGCAACCTAAAACTCAGATCTTTGCGATGGAACACTGAAGCAAAGTAGCTCAGGTATTGATGACCATTCATTAAGTTAACATGCGTAACTAGCGAAGCAAACGCCAATTTCAATTTTTTCTGACACTCTACGGAACAATAAAAACCAGCTACCCAGATGAGCAGCTGGCATGGCTTGCTGTGTTGAGAGTAGGAGAACCCGATACCTTGTACCCACAAAGGGAGTATGACCGAGCGATGTTTGCTGTAATCGGCCACGACTAGGCACACTGGAACTCTGTAAAGAAAGGTAACATTTTGTTTCGGAGTGTGCAACATCTCAAAAGACTCTCGCGAGACTACCCCCTTAGTAAGGTGTACAGACCCAGGGCGCAGAATCCTATACTTAGGACGACGGCAAGAACGGGATGGTTGCTGCGGGCAATAACTTTGCCCGACTTCAAGATTTGGTCAATGTCGAGCCAAGCGATCGCACCTCGGCGAAACCAGCCTTGAACATCGAGCGATTGCCCGACCTTATCGGTTGGGTGTTGGGGATGGATAAATACATTCCCAAAGGCTCCCAGGCTGGATAGAAAATGCAGCTTAAGGAGGCCGGTTGACGTCTTCAGAATCAAATCTTGGCAAAGCCAATTGGCGATGCCTCGGCGACCTAGTAACGTTCCCTGCAGTCGCATAGGGCGGCTATCTGTAGGTAGGGCCATGGCATTCGCCAGTAGATCGGGAAGCGCAGGATTGATCAGTCGGCTAGCCGGAATAATGTCAGGGAAATATCGATTGATGCGGAGCATAATACCGATGCCAACCCCAAGCAAAACACCTCCGCGTAGGACACTCTGGTCGCCATAGAGCCAGCTGACTTGCCAGATACCTATGGGTCTGACGAGTCCGCCTACAAACCACAGCACCATGACAACGACGATGCCGATGATGGGGCTAATGTAAGGACTGATTTGCTGCAGAAACGGGAACCAATAGTTCTGGAAAGTCACTTTGCTCCGCAGGGTCACAGCCGAGGTTTTGTCTTGAGGCGGTACTTCTGGGGGCAACTGCCACTGCAAGGCGTAGCCAGTCAGACGCTGCAATCGTTCGCCTAGCAATGGATGGCTGCTGTTAAAGGCGAGCCAGTGGCGATAGGGGTTTTGAATATCCCACTGAAGTACTTTGAGAAACGCTGGATTGGGATAAATGCTACCGCGGCTGATAGCGGCAGCGTAACCACTGGGTGTTAGGAGTTCAGTGCTTTCTACCAGGGGAGGGGTCTGGCCAGCCACCGATACTGTCTCGGCAAGGCCCGCTTCCAGCTTGATTAACGCTCGAACTAGTGCGTTGGGATTGCCAGTCCATTCGGTTGCTTGGCGATCGCATTCATGTACTCGCACCCGCGACAGCGGGATGCTGACCTTACGAAATACCCAATACAACGTGTAGCTCAGGATGGCTACTACAGCTGCGAGAGTTTTGATGAGACGGTTGTTCTGGCGATCGCCCCACTGCGCGGTTTGCCAATAGCTTTGGTGCAAGAGCAGGAGCAAGCTACCGATCATCGACATTATCGGGGCTGTCCAAGTGGTGAAATGGGTCAGCTCATACCCCATTAGCGCGGCGAATTCGTCATCACTCAGACGCTTGAGTAAGCCGCGGCTGACTACGATACGGCCATAGCGAGGCAGCCAACCATAGCTAAACATCAGCGGTGCATCGGTGGGCAACTCCTTAAGTACTGGGAACACCCAACTTCTTTGCTGGACGATGCGCCCAAGCAGGCGACTGGCTTCGGGGTGAGTCTCCTTCAGCGTTTTAACTAAGAGCGATTTTTGCCGGTAGGCTCGTTTGAGTACCCAGTCCAAAAACCAAGGGGAGGCAAACAACAATCCTGCCAAGATCACAACAACGGGGAACGTGTGCGTCCGATACTGCCATTGGGTGGGGACGTACACCAGCCATTCGACTAATTCTAATCCTCCCGCAACGAATGATAGTGTCCACTGCACAAAGGCCCGAAGCACCCAGAATAGGACGATTACTGTGACAGCTTGAATGCCCCAAATCTTCAGCAAGGCTCCTTTTTCGGCCGATAGGGGACGGAGTCTTTCTAGGCGACCGGCATACTGAAACTGCCACGGCGGCGGTTCTTCCTCTGTTGGGGGCAATTCGGTTTCGAGTTCTGCATCAGCAGGGGTTGTTGGTAGCGCTGAGACCGCATCTTCGGGCGGTTGCTCGGCTGGGGGCACAAGGCTGTTGAGCTGCTCGTAGTGAAAAAGCGATGGCTGCTCTGGAGGAACAGTCGCTCCATTGGGAGTGGCTATATCGGCTGTGGAGGCTGTGTGTTCAAAGCCATCAGTAGTTGAGGATATCGATGTCTGGGCTGTAGTTGCAGCTTCAGCGTCTTCTGTGTCAAGTGCTTCTGCATCAGTCGCTTCAGGAGGGGGCGACGGAGCCTCAGGCGTGAGGGGTACAAAGCCTGATAGGGAAGCTGTATCGTTAGAGATATCAAGGGGCTGAAAGCCACTGGGATTATCTGTTTGGAGGACCGTCTCTGGTGCTTCGGGTGCTGTATTCGAAGTGTCCTCAGGCGATGCTTCGGACGCTATTTCGGACGCTGTCCCGAGGGCCATTTCGTCGGCTTCTTGCGACATCGTATCCATTGAGTTGGCGGCAGAGGGCGATGGCTGGGGGGCCTTTGCCGCCAGCTCTCGTTGATGCAAGCGACTATCGTCTGGGGTGTGAGCCCTAGTCGCAGATGACTCTTCTGAGCCACTAACTGTATTTGCGGCCCCCTCGCTGGCTGGTTCTAAGGGTTGAAAGCCACTGGTATCATGCGATAGTTGCTCTAGAGTCGAAGTAGATGAATGGTGCGCTTCGAGTTTTCGGAGAGTGTTTTGGGCCCACGTCTGAATATCAGCCCGGGGATGGTTGGTTAGCGGTTGACACAAGGCGATCGCTTCGGCAATTTGGCCATTGCCTCGATAGGCCCGTACCAAGCCAATCTGAGCCTTGACGCGCACAGAGCCAGAAGTGGAAAAATCTTGTGGTAGCGTTGCGAGAAAGCGAATGGCAGTGGTGTAGTCCTTTCGCTTGAGGGCGTTCAACCCTTTCTGAAGGCTTTCCTGGGGCGATTCCCCCGAGGAAGCAGGTGGTTTAGCAGGAGGTGGAGACGACTCTGACATGCCACTGATTGTCGCTAATACGATCTACGACAAGGGTACGCAAATTTATGAGATTTGGGATCGTTGGTGGGAATTAGGGAACAGGAGGGGAAAATGAATTCGGAATTCGGAATTCGGAATTCCGAACCGTCGTAGTAGGGTGGAAATGGATGTGTGGAAGAGCCTTATCAATCCCTCACCGAAGGCCATGCCCACCGTCTTGAACAGGATTCGCAAGGTAAATAGGAGGGCGGATGGGTGACCAAAGCCGGAAATGATCGTAGTTAAATGCTCAGACATAGGACAACTCTCATTTGAGTACAAGTCATTCTGACACCGAGCGGACAGAAGCCGTCCTTGCGCGCTATCAGTCAATTGTGGAGAATCCCCGAGCGTTGCATGCATGTGTGGCGACGCCATTGCCGGTTTGCTTTTGGGTGAATCCGCTCAAAAGTAATTCAGAAGCACTGATTGGGTATTTAAAAACGCTGGGCCTATCGCCCGTGCCTGTGGACTGGGTGACGGGAGCTTTTCGGATCGAGGCTTGGCGATCGCCGGGGCAAACCTTGGCCTTTACCGCTGGCTGGTACTACGTGCAAGAAGAAATCGCTATGGCGGCGGTTCAGGTCCTCGCTCCACAACCGGGGGAGCGCATTCTGGATATGTGCGCGGCTCCAGGAGGAAAGACGGCCCAAATTGCCGTGCGCCTGGGAGCGACCGGAATAGTGGTAGCCAACGAGCTCCATGCAGCGCGATTGCCCAGTCTCAGCACGACCGTGGCGCGTTTGGGACTCATGAACGTCGTGACGACTCAGGGCGATGGACGGACGGGGTTATTTCCCAACCACTCGTTTGACCGAGTGCTAGTGGATGCGCCCTGTTCGGGAGAAGGCAACCTAAGACGGCGGCGATCGCCGCGCCCATGGCAGTCAGAGCATGGTCGCCGCATAGCGACCGCCCAAAAAAAGCTGCTGAGTCGAGCCTTGGACTTAGTGAAACCAGGAGGAACAGTCGTCTACAGTACCTGCACGTTTGCCCCTGAGGAAAATGAAGCTGTTTTGGATGCTGTGATGGGCGATCGCGCTGTTCTGGAAGCTTTCGATATTCCGGGATTGCTGGGACAACCAGGGCTGACCCGGTGGCAGGGGCAATCCTATCGCTGTGATTTGTCTCTTACCCGTCGCTACTTCCCTCACCTCAACAACACGGGTGGCTTCTTTCTGGCGCGATTACGACGGACCGACGCCG
Organism: Cyanobacteria bacterium J06626_18; assembly: GCA_038523735.1. Taxonomy (GTDB): domain Bacteria; phylum Cyanobacteriota; class Cyanobacteriia; order Phormidesmidales; family Phormidesmidaceae; genus SIO1E4. Next base: position 6,909 of record JBCBJE010000207.1, read on the forward strand.
TAGCTAATTCTGTTTCAGAGTCGGAGGCTTTGACGTTATTACCCGTTCCCATGGGTGAGCAGGCCCCTATAGCAGCCTTAAGTCAGCAATTTGAGATCGCTGCCGATGCCTTCAAGACCTATCACTGCTGGGCAACCGGTAAACGACGACTGTGGTTAACCCCCAAGACCTGCCTACCGCTTCCTGGCCCGTCACCACAAACTTTAGGGATTCCCTTGGCTACCCAAACCAACTTGGGACTAAAGCCCTCTACCGCCTTCTTGCAACGGTTTGGGACTGCTGTTGAACGAAACACAATTGACTTGCCGACTCCAGAAGCAGCCTACCGATTTCTGCAGGGACAAGCACAGCCACTGTCCGCTACAGTAGACGCTGGCTACGTTCATATCCGGTTGGGACCGTTTCATTTAGGGTGCGGACGCTACGGTGGGGGACAGCTGCAGTCTCAATTACCGAAAACGTTGCGCTGGTCGGGTGGTGGTTTGCCTTCGGTTTAAAGGTCCATGTTCAGCAACAAAAATTGTCGCGCTCGACCTGTTCTATCGGAATCTGGTTGACCTACACTCGTGTCAAAAAATGCAACGCTCGTTCTTCACGACTCCATTTCCGGTACGAATACAGTGGAGATGGAATACAGCCCCCGACTATAACTTCCTGAAGTATCCAACTCACTGGTAACTTTATGCCTCAACAAAGCTCTGAGTCAGGCGCGGCGGCGCTCAAGGCGGCTCCTCCTAATACGCCCGGATTAAGTGCGTTTGGCGGTGTTTTTACGCCTTCTGTGCTGACCATTCTCGGCGTGATCATGTATCTGCGGTTCGGCTGGGTGCTGGGTCATGTAGGGCTGTGGGGAACGTTGCTCA
>JBCBJE010000208.1:0-7737 GCA_038523735.1 Cyanobacteria bacterium J06626_18
ATTGACGGGCATTGCTGTGATCTGATCTAGTAGCTCATTCAAGAAACTGGCCCGCTTGGGATCTAAATGCTGGACCAGCACAAACCCCATACCTGTATCGAGGCCTTCTCTCAAATACTCCGTAACTTACCCACTGATACAGGTATGGGGTTTGTGCTGGTCCAGCATTTAGATCCCAAGCGGGCCAGTTTCTTGAATGAGCTACTAGATCAGATCACAGCAATGCCCGTCAATACAGCAGAAGACGACATGGTTGTGCGAGCAAACCAAGTGTATGTGATTTCGCCTAATACCCAAATGACGATCGCTCAGGGACGACTCCAGGTAACCCCCTGCGATCCTAACCAGCAGCCTGTCAAAACCATCGACCTATTTTTTCAGTCATTAGCGGCCGATCAAAAAAACAGAGCGATCGCGATCGTCTTATCTGGCAGCAATGATGACGGAGCCTTGGGCATCCAAGCGATTAGTGCAGCAGGGGGTATTACCTTCGCTCAAGATGTGGCTACAGCGGAATTTCCAGAAATGCCCAATGCCGCTATTGCGACTGGAAAAGTCGATTTCATTCTGTCGCCAGCAAGAATTGTGGAAGAGTTAGTCAGAATTAATCGTCACCCCTACCTTTGCGAACCCATTCCTGACGAAAACAGTGAAAGCCCATCGACTTTTAGTGAAAGTGCTCTTCTAGTTGTCTTTAGACTGCTGCAGAAGCACACAGGCACAGACTTTGCCAACTATAAGCCCACCACTTTTGAGCGCCGACTACGGCGACGGATGGCCTTGCATAAGCTGCCAGCCTTGACTGATTACGTTCAGTACTTGCAAGAAACGCCAACCGAAATCCAGGCCCTTTATCAAGATGTGTTGATTACGGTCACGAGTTTTTTCCGCGATGCAGAGGTCTATACAGTCCTCAAAGAACGCGTTCTGCCAGCTATTTTGCAACAGCAGTCGGCCACCACCTCAATTCGCATTTGGGTGCCTGGGTGTGCCACGGGCGAAGAAGCCTATTCTATTGCCATGTGCTTACTAGAGGATTTGGACTCCCTCGTAATTAGCCCTACCATTCAGGTTTTCGGCACCGATCTTAACGACCAGGCCATCGAGGAAGCCCGTTCAGGATTTTATCGCGAGAGTCGTATGGAAGGCGTGTCTCTAGAACGCCGACAGCGCTTTTTTGTGGAGGTTGCAGGGGGCTATCAAATCAATAAATCAGTGCGGGAACTTTGTATTTTTGCTCAACAGGATTTGGGTAGCGATCCCCCCTTTTCTGACCTTGATGTCGTGAGCTGTCGCAACGTCCTGATTTACTTCAAGCCTCACTTGCAAAAGCGGGTCTTATCGATCTTTCATTACAGCCTTAAACCTACAGGATTTCTCATTTTGGGAAATTCTGAAAGTGTCGGCGATACGTCAGACCTTTTTGAGGTTTTTGACGGACAAGCAAAGATTTACACTCGCCAAGCGGTTCCCACCCGCCTGAGCTTTGATTTTATCACCAACACCTACCCTCAACAAACAGGATTTGAACGACAACAAGGGTTTTCCGCTTCATTAAACCGCTCCAACGTACAGCAGTGGGCCGACCAGATTGTGCTGAGTCGCTACGGACCTGTTGGCGTGATCGTGAATGAGAAATTGGAAATTCTGCAATTTCGAGGTGACACTAGCCCCTATCTCAGACCTCCATTGGGCGAGCCTAGCTTCAATCTGCTGAAGATGATTCGTCCCAGTTTGTTGATTGATACACGGACGGCAATCGAGGAAGCCAAACAGCAAGGGATTGCGATTAATCGCCAGGGGCTAAATTTTGAAGATATGCAGATAGACGACGTGGTATTGGAGGTGATTCCCTTCACGGTTTCCATGTCGCAAGAGCGTTGCTTTTTGCTGCTATTTGAACATCGCTCTACCAATAGGCTTGCATCCAATGAAGCTCGCCAACCAGAAGATCGTAGTGAGCCCGGACCTCCCAATCGCGAACTGGAGCGACTCCGTCAGGAACTTGCGACGACCCGTCAAGAATTATTGGATACTCGAACCTTTTTGCAACTGACGATTGAAGAACAGGAATCTACCCATCAACAACTTATTGCCGCTAACGAAGAAATCCTCTCTAGCAACGAAGAATTAAAAAGCACGAACGAAGAGCTGCAGACGGCCAAAGAAGAGATCCAGTCGGCCAATGAGGAACTAAAAACCACTAATGAAGAGTTGCAAAGTCGGAACACGGAAGCGCGGCGGGCCAACGATGACTTGAACAACCTAATTAATAATGTCAATATTCCCATCTTGATGCTGTCTGCCGATCTCTCCATCCGCAGCTTCACCCCAGCAGCGCAAGGTGTTTTTAATCTGATTCCAACGGATATTAGACGCCCTATTAGCGATATTCGGCTTGATATTGATGTTCCCAATTTAGAGACTCTAATTCTGGAGGTCATCAAAACGCTGAATGCGCTCGAAAGAGAGGTCCAAGATAGTGAAGGTCGTTGGTATTTACTCCGCATTCGCCCTTACCGCACTATTGAAAACCAGATTGATGGTGCGGTGGTAGCACTAGTAGATATCGATACCCTCAAGCAAACAGAGGCCAACCTCCGCGAAAGCCAAACACAGCTTGAGCGAGAACTCGCTTCAATGAATCAAGTACAAGAGCTGAGTCTACAGCTGTTCTCGTCTTTTGATTTAGACCATGCTCTCAATGAAATTCTAGATGCGGCTGTGACTATTCACCATACAGACATGGGCTGCGTGCAGCTTTATGACTCAGAGCGAGATGTCTTAGAGATGAAGGCTCACCGTGGATTGGGACAGGCTTGTTTAGACCACTTTGGCGTAGTGGCTTTTGATGAGAATATCTCCTATCATCATGCATTCCGCGATGGCCAACGTGTCATTATTGAGGATATTCAGCCCAATTCCGAAGCTGAACCGTACCACCAGATGGCCGCTACTTGCGGTTTTCAGGCAGTGCAGTCTACCCCCTTAATCAACCGTAGTGGAGAACTGTTGGGGGTAATTTCAGCTTATTTCCGTCAACCTCACAGACTGACCGAGCGTGAGCTGCAGGTGCTAGACCTTTATGGGCGCCAAGCCTCTGAATTTATTGATCTGATGCGAGCCGAAAGTGGACGGCAACAGTTGCTGGAACGAGAACAAGCGGCTCGCATCGAGGCAGAAGCTGCGAATGCTAGCAAAGATGCCTTTCTTTCCATCCTCTCCCATGAACTGCGAACGCCTCTGACCGCCATCTTAGGCTGGTCAGAACTGCTTCAGCAAGAGCGGCTGAATGAAGCTGAATTGATACCTGCCATCGACTCGATCATTGACAGTGCCCATATCCAATTAGGGCTGATTGAAGACCTGCTGGACACTTCTCGTGTTGTCCAAGAGCGATTTCAGCTCGATCGCGAAGCCAGCGACCTGACCGATCTGTTGCACCAAGCTGTCTTGCGAGTACGCCCTCAGGCCGTTTACAAAGGTATTCAGTTGGAGGTTGATTTGGAGAGCTATGCCGAAGAACTCATGGTTGATCCGAAACGCATGACCCAGGTATTCTCCAACCTCTTGTCGAATGCCCTCAAATTCACCCATAGCAATGGGCGCATCATGGTCCAGTTAACTTACTCATCGTCTCAGGTGCAAATACAGGTGAGCGATACTGGCAAAGGGATTGACCCCGATTTACTGCCTCACATTTTTGAACGTTTTCGTCAGGCTGATATGTCAGATACTCGGCGCGAAGGCGGTTTGGGATTGGGGTTGTTTTTGGTTCGCTCGATTGTGGAGGCCCATAACGGCACTGTTGAGGTTCAAAGCTTAGGCGCAGGACAAGGGACGACGTTTATTATCACACTACCCAAGGTGTTGGCAGAGCAGGTTCCGCCCGCGCCCCGGTCACTCGTCATGACAGAAAGTTGGCTAGCAGGAATTCGCATCCTACTTGTGGAGGATTCGGAGTTTGCCCTACAAACATATGCAACGATTCTGCAAAAGCTGGGAGCGATTGTTTCCACTGCCCAGTTGGCATCCGAAGCTTTAGCTATCATCACGACACAGCCTCTAGATGTTCTAGTCAGCGATATTGGCCTACCAGATATGAATGGATATGAGCTTATACAACGAGTGCGAGCACTGCCAGCGGAGCAAGGAGGGCAACTGCCAGCGATCGCGCTAACTGGGTATGTCTCTACAGAAAATGTCCAAGCTGCTGTCGAATTTGGATTTCAGCAACATCTGTCAAAGCCGATCCCTATGAAAAATTTGGCCAAAGCTATCTACAGCCTTGTGAGCGCTGAGGAGTAGGAAAATCACAGAGGGATTTCTCAAAACTTCCTCACCTGGGGCTTTTAGTAAGTGCCGTGAAACAAAACCGTAGGTTTCTGTGTGCGATTCGTTCAGCCTAAACAGACAAAGCTGCCTGGGGACGGCTGGCAAGGTCAAAGAAGGGAGCAATCCCAACCGAACCTTGACAACTTAGTTTTCGTGATGGTGAAATTCCATCCCTCCTTGATGCGGGAGTGACAGCATCTCCCACTATCCCTTGAGTTGACAACCAGGAGATAGCAAGCATGGGAGAAAAGGCGGTAACTCGGAACCCGACCGAGAACCCCGTCAAGCAGAGCTGAATAAGGTTAACGTCATGTGAATCCATGTTTGAACCGTCGTGAGTACGAACAAGCCAACGCGGGTTTAATCCTCCTCTGGGGGTCTCTAATCTAGAGAACCAGGCTTGCCCAAAACGGGAAAGGGAATCGAGTCAGGCAGCTACAGAACTGACCTGAAGGCATCCTCTAGAAACCCGGCGGAAAGTGGAAACCTAAGTTCAGCGCCAAACGAAAACTAGGAACGAAGTAACCGTCCCGTTCGCTCTCAAGGAAAGGTCGATGACTTGAGTAGGGAGTCACCCGCAAGCAGCAGGACGGCAGGATTGCCTCAGAAGCAAATGCCTCTAGGAAAGCTAGAGGATATGCCGACGGAGGCACGACAGTTTGGATGGTAGAGGTACTAGTCGCAATGTATAAGTCATGAGCGAGTTAACGACTACGTATGAATGGAGAACGCTCCCCTGGCGCAAGCTAGAACGACGTGTTTTCAAGTTGCAAAAGCGCATCTACCGAGCCTCGCTGCGTGGCGATGTTAAGGCAGTCCACAAACTCCAACGACTGATGACCCAGTCCTGGTCAGCCAAAAGTTTGGCCGTGCGCCGCGTCACCCAAGATAACCAGGGCAAGAGAACGGCAGGCATCGATGGTGTAGCCTCTCTCTCCCCTAACGCGAGGATGACGATGGTAGGATGCCTCCAATTAGGAGACAAAGTGAGCCCCAGCCGTCGGGTTTGGATACCCAAGCCCAACAGCATGGAACAAAGGCCGCTTTCCATTCCTGTGATGTACGACCGAGCGCTTCAAGCGCTGGTCAAACAAGCACTCGAACCTGAATGGGAGGCCAAGTTTGAGCCGAATTCATACGGGTTCCGACCAGGTCGTTCCTGTCGCGATGCCATTGGGGCGATCTTCTTGTCGATCAAGCAACAGCCCAAATATGTGCTGGAAACAGACGTGGCTAAATGCTTCGACCGAATTGATCACACAGCCCTCTGCAAGAAGCTTAACTCCAGCCCTTCCATGACCCGACAAATTCGGGCGTGGCTGAAGGCCGGAGTAGTTGATGGTGAGCAATTCCAGGCAACTCCTGCTGGAGCTGCCCAGGGATCAGTAATCTCACCCTTATTAGCCAACGTAGCGCTTCACGGTCTCGAAACAGATCTCCAGAAAATATTCCAAGGCGTTCCATGCCCTCCCAGGCTGGTCCGCTACGCGGATGATCTGGTGGTCATACATAAAGACCTCGCAGTGGTACAAGCTAGCCAACGGTTTCTATCAGAATGGTTGAGTGGCATGGGACTGGAATTAAAGCCGAGTAAAACGAGAATTACCCACACCTTAGTCCCTTTTCAGGGACAAGTAGGATTCGATTTCCTCGGGTACGAAGTGCGCCAGTACTCAGTGGGAAAAACTCACTCTAAACGAGGTTTTAAGACCATCATCAAACCTAGCAAGGAAGCTCAAATCAGACATTCTCATCGAATTCGAGACATTGTTAAAGTCCACAAGGCGGCTTCTCAAGCGGCCCTCATCGACCAATTAAACCCGGTTATTCGGGGATGGGCTAACTACTTCTCGAATGCCTGTAGTAAGGCGACTTACAGTGCGATGGACAATCTGATCTACCTTAAGCTTCGGGCCTGGGCACGTCGCCGACATCCTCATAAAAACCAGAACTGGATTGTTCATAAGTACTGGCTTATTGGCACTGGTGAGGGATGGGTTTTCGCGTCCCGGAGCAATCAGCATCCACGACGGTTGTTCCGCCATGCCCAAACGCCGATTAAACGGCATGTCAAGGTAAAGGAAACGCGAAGTCCCTATGATGGGGATTGGCTTTATTGGAGTTGCAGACTGGGCCACCACCCAACAGTGACGTCAAGAGTCGCCAAGCTCTTGAAACACCAAGCTGGCAAGTGTGCCCACTGTGGACTGTATTTCTCCCCAGATGCTCGTATGGAAGTCCACCATCTGGATGGCAATCGAGATAACTACAGACGAAATAATCTGGTGTTACTCCATCGACATTGCCACGACCAGGCTCATGCGAGGCGTGTATGACAAGCACCAAGCTGTTGAGGAGCCGTGTGAAGGTAACCTTTCAAGCACGGTTTTGTAGACCAGCAGGGCGGGTGACCGCTCTGCTGAGTTCATCTCTAATGCCCCCGCTGGTCCTACGAGGGTATAAAAGCACAGCTTGAAACGGGTAAAGGTGGAAACCCAACGCTTAAGGCTTCAAGTTTTTCAGTTTGGAAACTTGATGAGGGAAATAAGAAGAAGCTACCCAAGGAAACTCCTACCGTTGGAGAAATAACGAAGGTTGCTGCCGAAGGGTTTCAGGCGTTAGTACAAGTTACGAAGGAGGATGGGCCAGAATATGTGAAGGCTAAGTGGGGACAGGGGAAGGCAGCGGTTAAAAGAACTGTTCAAAAAGGGAAAGAGTTGGGGAGTGCTACGGCGAAGGCTGCAAGGAAGACTTTGTCTGCTTTTAGGTAAGTATCAATCACCCTCTGCTGGCTTAGCTTTCTTCTGCATCTGGTGTTGTATCTGCGTCAGCTTCAAGTTGCCTAATGGCGCTATCTAGCTCCATTTCTAGCTGTTCTGGGGATGGTAGCTTTTGCTGTAAATCAGGTGGAAGGCTATCGCGCAATTTATACGTTGAGACACCACTAGGCTGAATATTGCCTTGTAAGGCATATTCCACAGTCATCTTACTTTTGCTCTTACAAAGAATGATGCCGAGCGTAGGTTCATCGCGATCGCTTCGTAAGAGGTTATCAACAGCAGCTACATAGAAGCTCATTTTCCCTGCATACTCTGGTTCAAACTCACGCATCTTTAAGTCAATTACAATATAAGAATGCAGGTGAACGTGATAAAAAAGTAGGTCAACCCTATACTCTTTTCCATCTACCTCAATAGGGTATTGGCTACCCATGAAGGAGAAACCTAAGCCTAACTCTAGGAGGAAATCGCGAATGTAGGATACTAAGCCTCGTTCTAATTCCTGCTCTTTTGCACCTTCGGCAATAGTGAGAAAGCTCAAAATTGTAAGGGTCTTTTAGGATATTTTGAGCAAGATCAGATTGTGGTGGTGGTAAGGTTCTATCAAAGTTGGTGATCGCAC
>JBCBJE010000209.1:0-7728 GCA_038523735.1 Cyanobacteria bacterium J06626_18
TATTTGTCAGAGTAGGTTCTAGCAGATTCACGCGGATTACGAGCATTCAGCTTAGATTAGACCTACCTTTGCAGCAACAGTACTTTCCTTATAAATCTCCCCACTTTCTAGATCTATAGGATAGGCAAAGGATAAATGCTTTCCCTCTCTTTCAAAGCCTAAAGTGACGGAAATGCTTCACTTCACCCATCCTACAAATCATCTGTCTAGCCTAATTGGATAACTGCAGACAAGTTCGGAGTCTTGCGTAGAGCAAATACCGAACTCGCTTGACTCAGCTCAATTAGTTGACGCTGACTTTGACCACGCGGTTTTTCTCTTCCTCAGCTTTGAGTAGTTCGAGGTGGAGAATCCCGTTCTTGTATGCCGCTGCGACACTCTGGTTGTTGATGCGCCCCGGTAACGGAATCACACGCTGAAACTGCCCATAGCGGAATTCAGTACGAGTCATGCCACCGTCTTCTTCTTTGATTTCGGTTTTACGCTCGCCTTTGATCAATACCGCCTCAGCCGTCATCTCGATGTCAATATCGTCAGGCTCCATACCTGGAACTTCCAGCTTTAGCTGATAAGCGTCTTCGGTTTCTTCTAGCTCAGCAGCAGGTGAAAAAGCAGCGCTGAGGCTATTACCGCGAGCAGAAGGAGCCAGCATATCTTCAAACAAACGATTCATTTCTCGCTGAACTTCCTGCATTTCACGAAAGGGTTGCCAACGGACAAGTGTCATAGTTCTATCTCCTTAAATAAACTCAATTGAATGGACTCAATGTTTGATTTGGGGTGATGAGATCTGGACACCTCTATCCCAGATTTTAATTTGCGATGTCACTCTAGTTTTCTCCAGAATTTCACGCTTGAGAAAACAATATTGAGTGACACTTTGTAAGCGCTTCGTATTGCTTACATACTCAATTTAGATCCCATATCTAAAACCTTGAAGTAGGGTTTAACGACATTTGAGGTCGGCTAAGCCGAACTCAAGCACTCCTTTCATTCTCAAGGTAGATATCCGATCCCTTCTATCGATAGAGCGTATTTAGAGAGAAATTTCAAGTTGTTAGCTATGACAAAAAGGCTGCTGCCAAAGAAAGCAGCGATCACAGCTTCAGACAGGTAATGGTTTATGTTGTTCTGGATACCCCTAACAACTGTCTTCGCATCGTCCACCTGAGCCTACGAGAATTGGGTCAGCACCTAATTCTCATGACCTTTGAAGAAATCCAACAAGCCATTCCAAAATGTCCACTAGCCAGCGTGAACGACAAAAGAGTCAGCGGCGGCTAGCTGAGCGGATGGTCGAGCAACAGGTAGAGCGCGATCGCCGGATGGCTGATCATGGATCAATAGATCAACAACTGGCGGCCATTACTTCAAGACCTTGGCGAACGGCAAATCCGTGTAGCGGCGGAGTAGGACCGTCAGGAAAGGATGCTCAATCAGCTCCTCGGCTATAGCTTGACTAGCGAAACCAAGCCCCTCAACCTTGAAGAGCGCATGATGCAGTTAGAACAACGAATCGAGCAAGTTCGGCAAACCTGATAGCTCCATCGCACAGACCTAGCCTTGGATAAGGCTGCTGCTTCTAGCGAAGCGTGGATCAGTAAGTTCCTGAATAATTAACCTGAATAATTAATTTTTCTAATCTACTTGGTCACTCTGCCTTAACTTTTGTTGCGGTTCGTTGAGATTTGGGGGGCATTTCAGGGATGGTGTAGGGGTTAAGTGTCTGCGTTTTACCATGAGTGATGCCTTTCCTCTCGCTCCTCGCTATCGGCTCGACGATAACGATAACTGGCTAGTCGGCGTTGACCCGCTGCGGCGTTACTGGCTGGCGGTTAATGGCGATCGCACCTTGCCAGTCATCATCCCAGGGCTAAACGCAAGTTCCTTCGACGCCTTTCGGGAGGCTGTTCTTGCCTTTCGAGACATGCGCCCCGGTGAAGCGATGGAATTTCCTACCGCGATCGGACTGCCCTTTACTCTACAGTGCGTATCCAAAAACTGCTTCCTAGTTAGCGGCGACGTGAATGGTTTCCCAGCGTCACACCTACTCGATCAAGAAGCGCTAGAATCCTTACTGATGACTGCCCATCCCGACTGGCGTTGTGCCCCTCACCATGAGGAACTAGGCCGTCAGATGCTCTCGCTTGCTTGGGATAAACCAGCAGCAGCCAAGGTTGCTTAGGCCGGACGCAGAGTCAGCAATTCTTGCAGCGAGGCCAACAGCTTCACCTCAACCTGCTCAATGCGGCCATTTGAGTCAAGGTCAAAAATCCAAGCGGCACTTACCGAAAATACAATCGCTTTAACCTTCCCTTTGACAATGACCCGCTGCCGTCCTTCCGTCAGGAACTCGATGGTCGTTGCCTTAGGGGTAGCCCGCATCCCGGCAGCTTCCTGCTTAAGGTAAGCATAAATGGCATCGTGACCAATAACGGGATCCTCAAAGGGAGGGAGTAGCCTTCCTACCGCGGCGAAGAGCTGGGAAGTTGCCTGAAAATTGCCGTTGTTGAAAGTTTGAAAGTATCGCTCCACTGTCTGCGGCAGCGACAACGGCGTTGCCGATTCATTCTTGGGCGTCGTTGATAAAACCATTTCGTTAGCCAGTCGTGCAGCATCCGGACATGAACCCTGCCACTTCAAATCAAGGGAGATCACCAGGGCAGGGTTCATGTCCTTCAAGCTGCGGAATATTCAAACCGCGTTCCAAAACAGGAGGAAACGCTTCGGGCGACTACTGTGCACACATAGCTTAATCGAGAAACTCAAAATCCTGCTGCATCCCTCCTAGCTCCCCTTCGCCAAGGAGGAAAACCCAGTTCTTCCCATTCGCAAGGGGAAGTTAGAGGGGGCTACGAACCGCTTCTGGATCATCCAAAGACTGGTGTGTACACGCTAGCTTCAGGCGGGCTTCCCCCTAAGAAACTATTGACCGGCTCCTAAGCGAGGGGATCAACCCCCATATTGACGACAGCTTGACGCATTATGCTGATTTGCTGGTTGAACTCCAGTTCAGCGATCTGACCAAACAAAGACAGAGCTGTATCAGACAGTTTGTACTGCTCCGGCACAGGAATGACCTTGCCTTCGTCCATCAATATCGCCAACTGATACCAGAACGCCAGCTTCGTGTTGTTGGTCAACACGCCGTAAGCCCGAGTTGCAGGCGTACTTTTCTGCTTCACCAGATCCCGCATAAATTGCAGCTGGTCTTGATAAGGCATCGCCTGAACGTCTCGTAACAGACCCTCAGCAAACTGGAGTCGGGCGGCGCCTGGCGCAGCAGGGGTAATGGTACCGCCCATGTTGCGATAAAGTACCCACAGCAGCCCTAGTTGGTCATCGGTAGCAAGGCGATTAAATGCGGCGATCGCGTTCGGTACGGCAGTTTGATTCGGATCTCTAACTGCGAATGTTTGACTAACGGTGTATGTCATTGTGAACTCCAAACTTACAAGAAGTGTCAAACACCTTACGTGAACTAACGTAACAAAATAAAACAAAATCTATATTAATCTTGAATAGAAAAAGACAATGTGCTCTCTCATGAATGTCAATGATTTGCAGGTTGACGGTGCTCGAATTGACAGCCGACTACCTAATGCCAGCGTACGAGCCATAGCACAGCGGAGCGTACAATCCAGGCATCCGAGAACCCAGGTACCTGAGAACCCAGGCTCCCTGAAGTAACACACTAGATCTTGTTACCGAGTCATTGGAAGCTTGGGTTCTGTTGTTCTATATCTTGAACTTAAACTTAATCTTGATCAAACAGCCCAACTTGGCCTTGATACCCCGTAAAGATGCGACTGCCATCCTTCAGAACATGCACCTCAATCTGGTCGCTGGCCCAGGTAATTCGCGTCTCCAAATCTGGATTGAAGACGCGCACCCGCTGATTCTTGGAAGAAACAGGGGAAGTCGGATCATTGATCGCCAGGGACTCTACATAAGGACCATCCACCAAGATGTCTAGCTCTGCCAGTAGTGCTTGGGAACCTGGAGGCGCCGAGTCAGCCTGCAGTTGCCCCAAGGTGAAACCCGAAAAGGACATAACATCGAGCCCGTGCGCCTTTACCCGACGAGCCACCTCAGTCAATGCCGGAGCCTGCCAGAAAGGTTCTCCTCCCGAAAAGGTCACCCCTTCATTGCGCGGTTCACTCAAAATTCGGTCAACTAAAGCGGCGATCGCAATCAGTTGATTCGGTTCAAACGACCAAGAGGCTGGATTAAAGCAGCCCGGACAGGCTCGCGGGCATCCCTGCACCCACACCACCGCCCGACAGCCGGGTCCATTTACCTCTGACCGATCCACATACCCCATGATGTTGAGATGATTAGGCGAAATTGGTTGTGAAGGCAACGAAAGCTCAGCTGAAGTCTTAAGCGAGGCCATTATCATCTTCCTCTACTAACAACATATCGCACCCCCTCTCCCTCTCTCCCCTCCTCCTTACAATCATCCTCAAACAACCAACTCAGCCTTAACAACGCCATCCCCACCAGGTTGAATCTGGAAGCCAACCTTCTGGCAAACGTGCTGCATGGCTCCGTTTTCGAGCAGGATTTCGGCGGTAATGCGACCGATGTTTTCATCCCGTGCGATTTGAATCAGTCGTTCGAGGAGTTCGGTACCGATGCCCAGATGTTGAGCCGGATCCGCAATCAGCATGGCGAATTCGGCTTCGTCTGTGCCATACAGCTTGCTGAGGCGACCCGCCCCGAGAATTTCGTGCTGACCAGTTTCGGGATTTTTGTAGTCCACCACAAGGGCGATTTGGCGATCGTAGTCGATGAAGCAGATGCGGGTAAGACGCTCGTGGGCGGTACGCTGGCTCAGCTTCATCAGGTGGAAGTAGCGTAGGTAAACGCTTTGCTCCGAAAGGGTTTGGTGGAATTGAACCATCAGCGGTTCGTCTTCCGGGCAGATAGGGCGGATGGTGACTTTGCGGTTGTCCTTAAGGGTCCAGTCGGCCACGTACTGGGTGGGGTAGGGACGAATCGCCGGTTTGGGAATCTGCGCTGGGTCAACCTCAGGTTCATGCAGCACAATCCGAGCGTCGAGGGCCTGTAAGGTGTGGGTTGTACGGGGGCTAGCGGGAGAAGCCAACAGCGGATTGATATCGATTTCCTTGATCAGGGGATGTTCGATCACTAATTGACTAAAGTGCACCAGAATCTTTTCGAGCTGCTTTATATCCACAGCTGCGCGACCGCGAATGCCCTGTAGCGCCGTGTAAATCTGCGTACGTTCAATCAGTCGTCGGGCCAGGGTCGTGGTCAGGGGTGGCAGAGCGACGGCGCTATCCCGCATTACTTCTACCATTTGCCCGCCCGCGCCAAACAGCAGCACCGGACCAAACTGTGGATCGAGGCTGCTGCCCAAAATCAGCTCATAGCTTTCGTCACGATTGATCATGGGCTGGACGGTCACGCCATCGAAGCACTCGGCCCCCGCTTTGGCAGTAACGGCGGTTGCGATTGCTTTGTAAGCCTGCTGTACAGCAGCAGCATTGTTGAGGTTGAGCTTGACGCCGCCAACATCGGTTTTGTGGGTGATGGTTTCGGAGAGCAGCTTCAGCACCACGGGATACCCCAGGCGATCGGAGCAGGCAACCGCTTCATCAGAACTGGTAGCTTTCAGGGTTTGCACCACGGGTAGGCCATAAGCAGCCAGTACCTGCTTCGATTCCTGCTCGGTCAGCAGCGTACGGCCTTGTCTTTGGACGGCCTCTAGCAGAGCGGTAACCTGGGCGGGGCCAGTGCCTTCTTCCGTCCAGTCGGTTGCCAGCATCGGCGTTTCGTAGAGCGCCTTGAGGTTGTAGCTATAGCGCCACATGAAGTTGAACAAGTGAGCAGCCGCATCGGGATGAGGATAGGTAGGGATGCTGGCCCGATTCAAAATGGCTTCCCCGGCCATCACTTCGGTACCGCCCATCCAGCTGGCAAGCACAGGCTTGTCGGTGTTTTGAGCGTAGGCTTTGAGCTGCTCAGCCGTACGGGTGGGGTCAGTCATAGCCTGAGGCGTGAGGATAACCAGCAGGCCGTCACTGTCGGGATCTTGGGCAGCGATATCGAAGGTTTTGGTATAGCGATCGCAATCCGCATCGCCCAAAATATCAATTGGATTACCATGGCTCCAGTGAGCAGGGAGCACTTGGTTGAGCGCATTTACCGTGTCGTCGTTGAGGGTCGCCAATTTACCGCCCGAGGAAATCAGCGCATCGGTCGTGAGGACGCCAGGGCCTCCCGCGTTGGTGAGGATGGTAAGGCGAGGGCCTTTGGGCAAGCGATTTTGCTTAGCTAGCACTTCCGCCACGTCGAATAGTTCGGCGATGGTGTCTACGCGCAATACGCCACTGCGTCGGAAAGCAGCATCTAGAACCGCATCACTGCCTGCCAAAGAACCGGTGTGGGAAGCGGCAGCCAAGGCCGCCGCTTCCGTGCGTCCCGCTTTAATCACAATAATGGGCTTAGTCAGCGCCACTTCCCGTGCTGCTGAGAGAAACGATCGCGCGTCCCCAATCGCCTCCATATAAATAACGATGCTGTGGGTGTGGGGATCGTCGCCCAGATAGGAAATCAAATCGCCCCAGTCCACGTCCAGCATAGAGCCGATTGAGATGAAGGCACTGAAGCCCACATTCTCTTGCATGCTCCAGTCGAGCACCGCGGTACAAATAGCGCCGCTCTGGCTAATGAAGGCCACGTTTCCTGGCTTCGCCATCAGACCCGCAAAGGTGGCGTTGAGGCCAATCCGCGGATTCATGATCCCCAAACAATTAGGGCCAATTAGTCGCAGCTGACTTTGCTGCAGCTGCGCCAGAATATCCTGCTCCAGCGCGATGCCCGGTGCGCCAATTTCTTTGAAGCCCGCCGAAATGACGATCGCGCCTTTGACACCTGCTTCAATACACTCACGAATAATGTCTGGAACGCTCGGGGCTGGAGTGGCAATCAGCGCTAGCTCGACGGGTTCAGGGATCGCTCCGATTGAAGGATAGGCTTTGATCCCCAAAACACTTTTACGCTTGGGATTGACGGGAAACACCGTGCCGCCAAAGGGATGGCTGATAAGATTCCACAACAACGTACGACCCACACTGCCAGGGCGATCGCTCGCTCCAATCACCGCTACGGTCGCGGGCCGAAAGATTGCTTTCAGGGGCTGATGCTCGGAGCGCAGAATATCGTAAGCCGGATCAAGCATCAGCGATTGTGACTGAGTCATGTTGAAACCTGCTGGGTTAGATTTGATAGGTATGAGGTTGGATGTGAGCAAAGGCGGAAGGATGGCGAGGAAACACCCTTTTGTTATTTTCCTTTTCCCCCTAGCCGTATGCCCTGCCTCCTATTTCCCAAATAAATATCGCTGTTTATTGCCAAACCTCTATCTGGAGTCAAGCATTTCCTAAAGAGAAATCAATGAAATAAAAGATCGATCCTCTAGCAACCCAAAGCCTTCTTTAACGATAGGCTACCAACAAAAAAATATTGAATTGAGAGTGCCCTTCTCACAGCTTGAACTTTACAGAATTCACCTGCTTGGGCTCTCCAACTTTAGAAGGAACTCACGTTGATCGCTGTCAAGCTTAAGCTTAAATTCACTCATTGCATGCAATTGACTAAAGCAACCATTCGATTGCTTTAGCTCACTACTTAATCCTCGCCTTCTATGACAACGATCAACGTGAGTTCCTTCTAAAGTTGGAGAGCCCAAGCAGGTGA
>JBCBJE010000210.1:0-7711 GCA_038523735.1 Cyanobacteria bacterium J06626_18
CCACCCCCACCTATCCAGCGGCAGACGTCCCTCTCACAGTTCACTGGCTCATCATCATTGCCGATCCAGCGGCTCACAGCAGATGAGACCACCACCACTGAGTCCCATAAAACCGTCACTGGTGCAGGTGACAACGCTACTGGAGACGATGCTTCCGGACAGCTGGAAAAACTAGCTCAAGTTATGTATCAGAAGGTGCGTCAGCGTCTCGCGATTGAACGTGAACGCATGGGGCGATCCGGGTCAGGGCGGTTTCAATAAGAACTCACTTTAATCAGCGCAGGAAACATCGATGAAACAACTTCAGAAAGCACTTTTAAAGGCGATCGACAATGATGTTGATGACATTGAGTTTATGTTCAACCCCAATGAAATTGCTTTTAGTCGTAGTATGAGCTTGGAACAGGCAAAAGGTGCTCGGACTGAATCTGGCCAGAACAAAACCAGCTTTAAGCATCCCAATCCCTACAGTCTGACTATTAACAATATTATTTTTGATACCTACGAAACAGGCGAAAGCGTTCTAAAGTATGTGCAGAACTTTAGCACCGCCGTCGAGTTTACTCAGAAAGGAGAAGGGGAGAAGAAAAGGCCTCCTATTTATCTCTTTACCTGGGGAGAAAATCGCTATCTCCGCTGCTTCGTGAAGCAGTTTGCGTTCAAACTATCGCTCTTTTTGCCGGATGGAACCCCTGTTAGGGCAAGCATTAATCTATCGCTAGAACAGGTCGAACTACCAACCCCCTCCCGTAGTCAAAGTCCTGCAAATCCCAGCAGTTTTCAGCGCCAAACCTCCCCCAGCATCTTCTCCTGACACCCCACCCCACCCCACTCCACCCATACCCAACAAACATGCCCCAATCCACCTACACCTCAGAAATCCAACTGCAGATCCAGGGACAGGATGCACCCGGCACCCTGATGGAAGACATCCTGCAAGTCATCGTGGAAGAAAGCCTGCACTTACCGGGGATGTTCACTCTAGTGATCAACAATCCCTACACTCCAGGACAAGAAGGCGGCAAGTTTTGGAAACACGAAGATCTTTTTGATATTGGTAAATCCGTAAAAATCGGCTTTAAGTCCAGTACAACCAAAGCCCAGGAATACGAAGAGCAAGTCGAGGGCAACATTTTAGAAGGAGAAATTACGGCGATCGAAGCGCATTTCACCTCAGGCTCCCAGGCTCCTATTATTATCCGTGGCTACGACGTTTCCCATCGCCTGAATCGAGGTCGCTTCAACCGTTCCTTTCAGAACATGACAGACATGGATGTGGTGAAAAAAGTCATTGGCGAAATGGGCATTCCTGCTGGCACCATCAACGATAGCGGGGCTCCCCATGACTATATTTTTCAAGAAAATCAAACCAACATGGAGTTTTTACGGGAACGAGCCGCTCGTAATGGATTTGAACTCTTTGTTCAAAACGGAAAGCTGAATTTTCGTAAACCTAAAGTGGACGATTCTTTATCACTGAAATGGTTGCAAGATCTCCGCAGTTTTCAAGTTCGTGTTAGCAGTGCTGAACAGGTCAGTAGCGTTGAAGTGAGAGGTTGGGACTACGCACAAAAACAACCGATTGTGGCGACTCAGTCTTCTGACAAAGTGCTCACGGAAACGGAATATGGCCGGGGTAAAAGTACCAGCAGCGCCTTCCAAGAGCAACCGAATAATCCCACTATGGTTGTCGTCGATCAGCCTTGTTTCAATGCCAAAGAGGCTGACGCGATCGCCCAAGCAATTTTTGACGAATTAGGCGGCGAATTTGTCCATGCGGATGCCGAAGCCGAGGGAAATCCCGACCTACGTCCAGGGCGCATGGTGGAACTCAAGGATATGGGCAAATA
Organism: Cyanobacteria bacterium J06626_18; assembly: GCA_038523735.1. GTDB lineage: Bacteria > Cyanobacteriota > Cyanobacteriia > Phormidesmidales > Phormidesmidaceae > SIO1E4. The sequence goes on from JBCBJE010000210.1 coordinate 1,851, forward strand.
CAGCGGCAAATACTACGTGGCCGAAGCGCGACACATCCTGCGCGAACGGGTATATACAACCGAGTTCAGCATTCGCGGGCTGCGAGGCAGTGACCTCCTCTCGGTCCTCGCGCCTCCGGCCAGACCGCGCGCAGGCCAAACGCTGATGGTTGGCATCGTGACGGAAAATAATGACCCCGAAGGGTGGGGTCGGGTGCGGGTGAAATGCCCGACGCTGACGGAAGACCACGAAAGCAACTGGGCTAGGGTCGTAGGAGCGGGTGCTGGGAGCGATCGCGGCTTTGATTGCTTACCGGAAATTGATGACGAAGTACTCGTGGCCTTTGAGCATGGCAACATCCACCGCCCCTATGTGATTGGCGGCGTCTGGAACGGCCAGGACAAACCCCCCGAAGCAGTGGGGAACACGGTCGCGGGGGGCCAAGTTCGGCTTCGTACCTTTAAAACTCGAACGGGGCATACGCTGCAGTTTGTTGAAGAAGATAAGGGCAGCAGCAAAAAGGGCATTCACCTCATCAGCGTGTATGGGCATGAGGTGTATCTCAACGACAGTGAAAAGCTGATTGAAGTAAAAACCAAGGGCGGTCACACGCTGACGCTGGCGGATCAAAGTAAAGAAATCAAATTGGAATCGACCGGGACGATCGCGATCGAAGCGCCTCAAAAGATCACCTTGAAAGTGGCTAATTCTCAGGTGGAACTGACGCCCATGGGGATTCAAGAAAAAGGCACCCAAGTTCAGATTTCGGGAGATGCTCAAACCAAAGTAGAGGGGGGCATGGTGGATGTAACAGCGAAGGCAGTGGCTAGCGTCAAAGGGGCCACCCTGAAGCTGAATTAGCGGAGGTCAAAGATGGCGATTCAAGTTTGTATGGGCGCAATGCTGCAGTGTACGTTCGGCGCTGCACCGAGTTCCTTAGTTGTGATTCCCAAAGGTCCACCCACGTTTGCCGGGGGGCCGTTGGCAGCCACTATTATGGACCATGTTCCACTCGCCAACATCATGCCCTTCGGGGTCTGTTCTTCCATTGCCAACCCAGCAGTAGCTTCGGCGACAGCCGCTGCATTAGGGGTGCTAACACCAATGCCCTGTATTCCTGCAACACCCGCACCCTGGGTTCCGGGCTCACCGACAGTACTGATTAATAATTCGCCCGCGCTCAACAATACCTCAACCTGCACCTGTATGTGGGGTGGCGTCATCTCGGTAACTAACCCTGGTCAGACAACGGTTATGATTCCGTGATGCCAGCTTTCAGCATGTGGTGGGCAAAGTGGAATCCTCTCTATCGCAATGGATTATCGGTTAGGAATTTGCCTACCCTACGACGGTGTCTCTGACGAAAATCCTAGAACCTTTGTCTTTCGTTGCTGCCGCTGGCGATTAGAAGTCACGCCTACCGATAGAAAGTCCGCTTGCGTGGACTAGCTGTACAAAGGGTTTTGACAATCTACGAAGGCAGGTTTAGCCTTTGGAGGCGTGGTTTCAACCGCCTACTAAAAAATTTTGTCAGTCAATCAGCCCTCAGCCAGTCAAATATCGCTTCAGTTGTGAGCTGAACGGTTTGAGCGAATGCTGGAACGGGGAGTACCGTATTTGCTTTCTCAAACACTTGAACCGATTTGTCGGCATCGTAAACAGAGATACAAGATTCATCGGGGTCGAGCAGCCAGCCCATCTCGGTTTGGTTATCGAGACAGTGAAGACTGTTGCGAACCACTTTGGTATGACTTTGATTCGGAGACAGGATTTCAATTGTCCAATCTGGATGGCGATTAAACACATTGGCAACCTCACCGTTGCTGTCCACAGGAATGCGCTGAGTACGGAAGACGGCAATGTCGGGAACGACCGAGCGTCCGGCAAACGTACAGCGTAATTCTGGAAAGGCTTGAGCTATTTTCTTGGGCTTGAAGGCAGCGGTTAAGGCAAAAAACAACTCTCGTTGAAGGGTACTGTGCTTTCCCTGAGGCATCGGTTTTTGAATGATGGCTCCATCAATGTATTCGCTGGCAGGCTTGGTTTCGGGTAATGCCAGGAATTCCTCTAAGGTCAGTGTTTGGGTGGTTGCCTGTACCATTGAACTTCTTTAAACTCGTCGTTACTTCTCAGGGCTTATCCAGGACAGTATTATGTTTGCGTCAAGAACCGAAGGCGATCGCGAGCACCTCGGAAGCGGCAATATCGACTCACAGGGTCTTTGCCTATGAGTAACATAGTGTCATCAGACAGAGGCACCAGTTATGGGCGCAAACGTCGCACCTCAACCAACGTTCACAGCCAAGTCGGATGGTAAGGTCCGATGGACTGTGGAATTGCTACAACGCGCTGACGATGCCGGTCTGTTTGGGCCATCTGATCGCTATGAGCTAATCGGTGGGGATCTACACATCATGCCGGTGCCTGACCCACTCCATCAGAAAGCTGTCAGACGAATTGTCAAGCTCCTGAGAGCAGCGATCGCGCATCGACCAGACGTAGACATTGATATCAGCTCACCTGTCAGTCTTGGGGAGAGCGACCAGCCCATACCCGACGTATCGCTTGTGAGAAATGATGAGGATGACTACGGCGGCGGGCATCCCACACCCGAGGATACCTATCTGATTGTAGAAGTCGCCCATAGCCATCCGGAAGGCGACATTAAGCTAAAACGGCTACAGTATGCAGCTGCAGGGCTTCAGGAATACTGGGTAGCTGATCTGCAAAAGCGAGAACTGCTGGTGTACCGAAAGCCTGTCGACGGTGACTATCAAGTTGAAATCGTATGGGAAGCCGACACAATAGCGCTTGAACGGTTGCCTGATATCAAAATCGATATGGCTCGTTTGCGGAAGCGCCTCTTCGATACCTGAAAAATTATGCAGGCTAATCAATTTCGATTGACTGTAGGGCTGACATAAGCTGGGCAAAGGCGACACCTCGGTGACTGATTCGGTGCTTCTCATCCGAAGACATTTCAGCAAAGCTTTTGTTCGCGGAGGGTACGTAGAAAATGGGATCGTAGCCAAAGCCACCCTCACCAACCGGCTGTATCAGAATCTCGCCGGGACAAATCCCTTCTGTTTCCAATGCAATGGAGCCATCCGGACGGGCCAAGGCGATCGCACACACAAACTGAGCCGCCCGATTCGACGTATCCCCTAATTCTCGCAACACCCGCTCGATGCGGCTGGCATCGGTCGCATCATACCGAGCCGAGTAAATTCCCGGCGCACCGTCCAGTGCATCAACGGCTAAACCAGAGTCATCCGCGATCGCCCACTTCCCTGTCGCTTTTGCCACCTCCGACGCCTTCAGCCGCGCATTTTCCAAAAATGTCGTGCCCGTCTCTTCCACATCAATTTCGGGTGGTTTTAACTCCAGATGCCAATCCAGCGCCGCCAGATATGCCTGCATCTCCTTTAACTTGCCAGGATTCCCCGTCGCAACAATGACCGTGGACATACTCAATGACTTTAGTAGCGAAACGTTAATAACCTAACAGGGAAGTAGAGAATTCGGAATTCAAATCCCCATCACCCCATCGCCCCATCACCCTTCCACTCCTTCCCCACAACCTGATAGCGTGAGAGGACGATTATCGATGAGGCGATCGCTTGGCGAAACGGGCTAGCTACTGGCAACTCCTCCCTTACGTGCGGGAGCACCAGCGCATTCTGCTGTGGGCACTTCTTTGTACGCTGGTATTTACATCTTTTTGGCCTGTGTTGGCGTGGTTGGCGGGCGAGATGTTGAACCTGCTGGTGCAGGGAGAAGTCCTAGCTCTGTTACAGATTGCGCTGATTACCATTTCCGGGTTTGTGGTTCACAAAATCGCGCAGTATGGCCAGGATATTTTGGCATCGAATGCGGGGCTGCAGGTAGCGCTGAAGTTGCGTGTGCAAACCTATGCCCATCTGCAAACGCTGAGTCTGGCTTATTTTGAAAAAGCGCAGACGGGCGACCTCAGCTATCGACTCACCGAGGATGTAGATCGCATTGGCGAAGTCTTCCGAAAATTTTTTCAGGACTTTATTCCTTGTGTGCTGCAGCTGATTGTGGTGCTGGGCTACATGGTGTGGCTCAACTGGCAGCTGACGTTAACGATGCTCATCATCGTGCCGGCCTTTGCCTTACTGGTCGGCTGGTTTGGGGAGCGGATGCTGGAATACTCCCGCCGCAGCCAGAATTTAGTTTCCGACTTATCCTCCCAGCTTACGGAAATCTTTGGAGGCATTCGCCTAATTCGCGCCTTTGCTGCCGAGGACTATGTGGTTGAACGCTTTGCCGAGGAGTCGGAACAGCATCGTCGAGCCAAGTACCAAGCGGCAAGGCTGTTGGCGATTCAATATCCGGTAATTGGCTTTCTCTATGTCGGTATTGTATTGAGTCTGTTTTTAGTTGGCAGCTGGCAAATTGGGCTAGGGAATCTCACTCCTGATGATTTCGGCAGCTACGTCACGGCGGGGCTGATCCTGATTGACCCCATCACGCACCTGACCGAGAATTTTACCCTCTTCAAAGAAACAGAAGCCTCGATGGACAGGATATTTGAGCTGTTTGCGATCGCCCCAGCCGTCCAAGAACATCCCAATGCCAAGCCCCTGCCTGTGGCAACGGGCAAAGTGGAGTATCGCGATGTCACCTTCAGCTATCAGCCGGGTGAACCGGTCTTATGCGGCATCAATCTGTTGGCCATGCCGGGGGAGAAAATTGCTCTAGTGGGTTCCTCCGGTGCGGGCAAAAGTACATTAGTGAATCTGCTGCCCCGCTTCTATGAGTTCCAGGGAGGACAGATTTTTGTTGACGGGACCGATATCGCCACGGTGACGCTCAAAAGTCTGCGGCGGCAAATCGGCGTGGTGCCTCAAGACACGGTGCTCTTTTCCGGCACGATCGCGGAAAACATTGCCTTTGGGCAAAAGCAGGTGGATTTAGCCGCTGTCGAAGCGGCTGCAAAGGTCGCCAACGCCCACGATTTCATCAGCCAGTTTTCGCAGGGCTACCACGCTTGGGTGGGGGAACGCGGTGTCAATCTCTCTGGCGGTCAACGCCAACGCATTGCGATCGCCCGCGCGGTACTCCTGAATCCCCGTATCCTGATTCTGGATGAGGCTACCTCTGCTCTCGATTCGGAATCGGAAAAGCTCGTGCAGGAAGCCCTGGAACGCCTGATGGGCGATCGCACGGTTTTCATCATTGCCCACCGCTTTGCCACCGTACGGAATGTTGACCGCATTCTGGTGGTGGAAAAAGGTGCGATCGTGGAGTCGGGTACCCATGAGGAGTTATTGGCGAAGGGCGATCGGTACGCTTTCCTCTATGCCCAACAATTTCAGTCGTAGTAGTTAACAATTAGCAAACCAAAATGTATCCTTTTATTTCTGACGAAGTACTTGTGGATCGCGTCCAATTTGCCAGCAATGATATTTGGGAAGATGTACAAGTCGTACATCCAGGCAACTTTAAGGATCTTTATCTTCTTTCGGTCTGGCTCGACTGTGCGCCCAGAGATATTGCTGCAGAAGCACTATTTACAGATGACAGGGAAAGCTTAACTGGTTTTTTGGGTATAAGAGCGAAAGATCTACCGAACGCTCAACGCACCTTACTATGGATGCGATTAACCATGCAGACACTACGGGAAGAAAAAATTCCATTTACTCAGCTTGTGAATATTTTTCTTAAGTCTTTGGAGTTCTCCCCTGCAGAGTTAACCTTAGAACCAACATTCGAAATGGGAGTGTTCAATTTTTGGAAAACTGCTGAGCCATTACTCCTTGGCACTTCCCCGTTAGAAACCTTAACAGAGCTTTTAAAGAGTGAAAAAGGCCCAGACTGGTTATTTCACGGCCATGAAGCACCTATTTGTCTTGAG
>JBCBJE010000211.1:0-7700 GCA_038523735.1 Cyanobacteria bacterium J06626_18
CTCTACATCCAGTTCCCAGAAGTAGCCAACGGTTTTACCCGTAATTTGCCCCGCAACGTGTAGCTTAAAAGCCTTCTGAGTTTTGTTCGGTTGCTTGGCACCCTGCAGAATTTTGACCAGGATCTGATTCGAACCCTCGTCACATTTCAGGATTTCACCCCGAATAGAGAAATAATTCTCGGTAGGGAGTTCTACCGCCGCTGGTTTTTCCAGAGTATCCTCATCGACTGGAACAGCTTCAGTAGTGTCTTCATTGGCATCAGATGCGGATACTTCATCATCTGATGTCATGGATTCTTCAGACGATGTCATGGATTCTTCAGAGACAAGGGCATCGTCGTCTACACGAACTTCATAGACGGAGACATCGTCCTCTACAGAGACATCGTCCTCTACAGAGACATCGTCCTCTACGGAGACGCCATCTTTCACAGAGGTGTCGTCAGGAATCGACTCCTCTACAGCTCCGTCTGTTGCCAAAGCAGATTCTTCGTCTGGAGCTGTGGTTTCGGCCCCGTCGTTAGCGGTAGCCCCTTCAACAACCGCATCATCCGTAGCCAAGTCGGTATCCACCTGTGTCAGCGAGGCTTCCTCCTCGGGTATCGCGGCAGGCGATTCTTCTGACATTTCCAAAGGCTCATCATCCGCCCCAGGATTCTCCCCTGGCATGCCCAAGGTCTCAGGTTCCCAGACGCCGACGATCTGTAAATGCAGATCGGTCTCAGTATCTGTCGCTTCGCCCTCTCTTTCGTCCTCTGCCTGGCGCGTTCGAGGATACACAACCCAAAGATGAGAGGACTCTAAGTCGATATGCTTCTTAATCAAACTGGTTACTCGCCCCAGCAGCACAGAACCAATACTCGTGCCATCTTCCGCCAACAGGTTGCCACGATTTAGCTGCTCTTCTTCAGGCGTGTAAACACCCCGAACAAGCCCGATCGCACGATATTGCATCGGCTCGCTGGGCACTGAAATCGGATGAAGAGCAGGAGAGGGCTTGGGTGTTTCCTCAACAGCAGGACTTTTGTCTACTTCGGGAGATGGGTTAGGTGCTTCTTCAGTTGCAGAAGGCTCCGCAGCCTGACTAGGTAACTGCGTCGGCGCAGCTGCCGGAACATCATCTTTCTGAGCAGGTTCTGGCGGACGGCTAGGGGGTTTCACTAAGGACGGTCTTTGAGGCGGTTGCCTCAACGGTGATTTTGCTGACGCTGACGATGGATTCGATGACTGATGCTCCGCAGCACTCATGGACTTCCGCTCCTCCTGAACCTTTAAACTTACACCCCCGAAGGGCTAAACGGGCGGCATTCCCTCAAGGGTAACATCGCAATCGATGTCCCATGCTATGGGTACCCATTTCGCTTGCTTGGGGTAACAGATGATCCACTTGCCATCCTTTAACGTCTCCGTAATTGCGACGGAAAAATCCGTATTTTTTTCATCAAACACCGCAATAAATGTAGAAATTGCCTAATATCTGGACTTGAGTTAAGCGACGAAAGCGCTAAGATGAGCAGGTCGAATTTGAGATTTGTGTTGTGGCTGTAAAACGCAACCGCTGGCTAGTTGTTAGCGTTTTGGTAGTAGCTATTGGTGCCTTCGTCTCAATTCCCCTAGCAGTTGTCTTCTCTGGCTTGAACAATAGCCATAGCCCTGCCCAGACAGCATCAACCAACCAGCCGACGGGAGCCGACGGACAGTCAACGGACACGGCTGACCTGCTAGCGACCCTAGAGGCTAGAGTCCAAAGCTATGAGATCGTTCTTGAGCGCGAACCCAACAATCAAGTTGTGGTTGAAGAATTGACAACCGCCTTGCAGGGGTTGGTATACGCTCGGGGTCAGCAAGAGGGTGTCGAGGCAACCATTGAGCCCCTAGAGCGATTGATTGAGCTCAGGCCCGATGTTTCCGATTATCGAGTACTGCTTGGACAGACGAAGGAACGGCTGAATGACTTAGATGGTGCGGCCCAGGAATACCGCACGGTGCTGACTCAGAAGCCCGGTGATGTCAGTGCCCTGCAGGCTCTAGTCTCGCTGCTACTCATTCAGGACCGACCGCAAGCTGCCGTTGGGCTGCTGCAAGACGCAATTAAGTCGGCACCCCAGGTCAACGAAGTTACCCCCGGAAGCATCAATGTAGAGCTTGTGAAGGCCCTATTAGCGCAGGTTTATGTCGAAGAAGGTCGGCTAGATGAAGCACTTCGTCTTTACGATGAGGCGCTGGAGACATCGGATGAGGATATCCGGTTTGGGCTACTGGTCGACAAAGCACTGGTGCTAAGAGAAGTCGGCCAGACCGCAGAGGCAGAAGCTCTGTTCAAAGAAGCCGAGGAGCTAGCGCCACCTGAATTTAAGGATCAGATCAGACAGATGGCAGCCGATCCTGAAGCCACTGCAGAGACTTCTCCTTCGGAAGAAGCGATCCCTGCGGGCGAAGCGGCTCCAGCAGCGGATGATGCACTCCCAGAAGGTGAAAGCGTTGATGAGTCCACACCTGAGTCAGAATAACAAGGCTGCAGAACCCAGATTTGAGGACAAACGCCGCATCCCATCTCATCATGACCTACACGCCTGTCAAAACCCTAAGCGGCGAAGCGTTCATTGCAGAATATGGGGACGATCCCCGCTACGACTTGATTGATGCAGAACTCCGCTGCTTGGAACCCATAGGCCCATATACAAAATGTCGCTGGTAAGCTGGCTGGGCGTATTTACGCCGCGATCCTACAGCAGGGATATGCATGAACCGTGCCTAAGAACTGTTAGTACAGCCGCTTGCGACAGCTGCTACGGCTCTTCGCCCAGACTTGATTGGGCTGGATGAAGAAGCTTTACTCAGATTCCAAAAACACCCCCAACCCATTATGAACTCGGCCAACGGTACTGGGGTGACGATTGATAATGCTACCGCCAAGGTAGAGGCTGGCAGAATTGCCGCCGTCTAGGTTGAGGGCATCTTGGACACCTAGCTGCATCATGATCTGAGCCGTCTCTTGCAGGGTAGGGCCACGGCCTCCAGGACTATTGTGAATCGCCGCCAGCACAATTTGGCCATTCGGAGTAACCCCAATCGCGCTGCGGGGCGCAGCCTGAGTGGCAAACGCATCGCTGAACTGTTCGACCTCGGGATCCAGCACCATGCGACCGGCTTGCACCAGCAGGGGACCACCACCGACCATGTTGGGCAACTCGCCAAAGGCCGCAGGACGAATATCAGGGGCTAGGGTCAGTGTTGTGCCGGGTGAGAGCGATCGCGCCGCTTCTTGGTAAGAACGAGCAGTGAGCAGATAGCCGTCAGCCGGAATTGGGTAGGTTCCTATGCCCGCCGTACCTACCGGAAGCTGCTGACTAACCGTCTGATTTTGATCGACCGAAATGAGAATTTCGTTGTCTGTGATGGGGCTGTAGGTGTCGCCCCAGGCGTTGGTATAAAGAGCGATTCCCGCTTCGGGGTAGCCGCTGTTGATCTGGGTGATGGGAAAGGTACTGCCAGCATCCGTCGTGAGGATATGGTTCAGAAACAGGCGACTGATAAGCGCATTTCCCTGAGAATTCCACCCGATCGCCCCCCGGTTCAAAATAGGACCCGAAATCCACTGTCCCTCGCTGCGGACAACCCCCAGCGGCAGCTGATTGTTGCGGTTAAAGAAGCCGGCGTTGATAGCCGCGATCGCACCCCAGCGTTGTGCTGTCGTCGCTAGCGGTTCAATACCAGTCATCTGTTCAGGGTTCGGCCAAATAGGTCGCAGAGTGACGCCTTGCCCTGGATCGAGCCAGAGCTGATGCACGGGAAAGGGGCGATCACCGACGCGCACGTACATCTCGCGCCATCGCAGTCCCGGAGCCCAGAGAATATCGCGGGGCTCGACATCCGCTTGAGTGAAGTCGAGAACCACACGGTGGGGATTTATCAGGCTCCAGATGCGCGGGCGAGCACTGCCGTCAAAGGTGCCTTGGATGCGAAGCGCATCGCCGCTGGTCTGGACTTGGAGGGTCTGCAAAACATTGCCTGTCCCGCTGGTTAGAGCCGCCGTGTCAAAGGAAGGAGATGTCTGAGCTTGGAGCGTAAAGGTGAAAGACGTCGGCGTTTCGACCAATGTCCACAGGGTGGGCTGATCGAGTTCTAGCACTAGGCGATCGCCCCAAGGTTGCCGGCCTCGCCGCCCTGTCGAAACAGTTCCTGCAGAAGCTTGAATTCGCAGCTGGCTGCCGAAGGATTGTAGCTGCCAGCCCTGCTGCGTAGCCCAGTCCGTGATATCGATGTAGCGATAGCCGTTGCCTAGCCAAGTAGGAAGGGTCTGGGGCGCCTCGGTAAACCACAAGATCGGCTGCTGACCGACTACATTAGTGCTTCTCAGATCGACCCCCAAATGTCGCGTCAAAGGAATGTCGGCGAGGCCAATGCGATCGCCCTGTCGCTGCCAAGGGACAGGAACCGAGGTATCGCCGATGACAACGGTTTCGCCCTGAGGGGCAGCAGGATCAAGCTGGGCTAAATAGGGCAGGAGACGATGAATTGAATTGTGCGTTGAGGGTTTTTCTGGATCGAGGGGTGCGATCACACTGGGTTCTGAACGAGCGGCAATTCTCAGCAGAACCAATCCAGATAGCCCCAGCCCCAGCCCTGAAGACAGAATAGGAACTCTTAACCACCGAGCCTTCGCGGTTACCATCTGCGCCTCGAACTCTACTACTGACTTAAAAGCGTAATTATCCACACAGCAATTATGGATGTACTGGAATTAGATGTAAGAACATTGGCTTCTTGTCCCCACCTATGAAAGATATTGACATTTCGTTACAATTCTTGATTGTTGGATACGTTAGGCGTGATTGTAATAATCAGGCACTCTCAGCAGAGAGGTATAATCAACAATCCAGGCTAACCCTGAGGAATTGAGCCGTTTACCGCCGTTCGACTTGGATATGGCCCAACGTGGGGATGGATCTAGGCTACGAACTGCAAGATGCTTATTGCAGTATCGCTTACGGTAAACCGGTCAGTCCCAAAGTCGGGGTCTTAGTGTCTGGCTTCTTTCAATCATTTGCTGTCTTCGGGCAGCTTTGTCTGGTCATGGCCTCTGCAGAGCAGGTCATTTACAGTCCGGATAGGGCTGGTGGTGTTTGAGTCGTCTGCGGACGACGTGGAGTTTGTTTAAAGAGTCACTTGAAGGCCGTCGCATGGGGAATACACCTTTGAATCAAAATCAGTCCAGTCATCAGGGAGCAGATACTAAGCCCTACTGGGGCATTCGCTCCATTGTGGAAGAGCGCGATGCCTGTGGCGTTGGCTTTGTAGCCGATCAGCAAGGGCGCGCTAGTTTTACGCTGGTACAGCAGGCTCTGGGAGCCCTGACCTGCATGGAACACCGGGGCGGCTGCTGCGCTGATAAAGAATCTGGTGACGGGGCGGGCGTGATGACGGCCATTCCGTGGGCCCTGTTTCGGGCCTGGTTCGAGACGCAGGCAACGGATGCTGGTCTAGAACCTGAGCAAACGGCGGTGGCGATGATGTTCTTGCCACAAATCACTGAAGCCGCCGCGATCGCCCGCCAAGCCTTTGAGCAAGCGGCTACTGAGGCTGGACTGACAGTGCTGGGCTGGCGCGAGGTGCCTGTCAATCCTCAGGTGTTGGGTGTTCAGGCCAAGCGGAATTTGCCGCAGATCGAGCAGCTGTTTGTGCATTCCAGTCAGGCTAGCGGTGACGACCTGGAGCGTGAGCTATTCCGGGTACGACGGCAGGCGCATCGCGCCATTATGGCTTGGCAAGGTGAGGCGACAATCGCTACATCGCTCAAGGAAACCTATGTCTGTTCGTTCTCCTGCCGCACAATTGTCTACAAAGGCATGGTGCAATCGTCGGTGCTGGGTCAGTTTTACAGTGATTTACGGAACCCCACGTACACCAGCCCATTTGCCCTGTACCATCGCCGCTTCAGCACCAACACGATGCCCAAGTGGCCCTTGGCCCACCCCATGCGCCTGGTAGGACACAACGGCGAAATCAATACGCTGGTTGGCAACCTGAACTGGATGAAAGCGCGGGAAGCTGACTTGACCCATCCCATTTGGGAAGGTCACATCGAGGAGCTGCTGCCTATCGTGAATGCTGACAACAGCGATTCTGCCAATTTGGACGGCGTCATGGAGTTGCTGGTGCGATCGGGCCGTAGCCCTATTGAAACACTCATGATCATGGTGCCCGAGGCGTACCAGAATCAGCCAGACCTAGAACAGCGCCCCGAAATTACGGACTTTTACGAATACTACAGTGGCCTGCAGGAGCCTTGGGATGGTCCCGCGTTAGTTGTCTTCAGCGACGGCAAGCAGGTTGCGGCTACGCTAGACCGGAATGGCCTGCGTCCGGCCCGCTACGTGGTGACGGATGACGGACTGGTAATCGTTTCCTCGGAAGCGGGCGTCGTCGACATTCCCGTTACCAAGATTGTGGCGAAAGGGCGTTTGGGACCAGGGCAGATGATTGCAGTGGACTTCCAAACCCAAGAAATCCTCAAGAATTGGGACATTAAGGAACGTATTGCGGCCCAGCAGCCCTATGGCGAATGGCTGGCTCAACACCGTCAAGCTATTCAACCGCAGCTTTTCTCAGATGCGACTGAGCTCGAATCTGCCGCGCTGCTGCGACAGCAAACCGCCTTCGGCTACACCGCTGAAGACGTTGACATGATTATTCAGGACATGGCAGCACTGGGCAAAGAGCCTACTTACTGCATGGGGGACGATATTCCTCTGGCAGTCCTGTCTACGAAAGCTCACCTGCTGTACGACTACTTTAAGCAGCGCTTTGCCCAGGTTACCAACCCCCCCATTGATCCACTGCGGGAACGCCTAGTGATGTCCCTCAAAACAGAGCTAGGGAAACGGGGAAACCTGCTGGAAGAACATGCCGACTACGCTCGCTTGCTGAAGCTCAACTCGCCTGTGCTCAACGAGTCAGAGCTGGCTCTCGTCCGCGAGTCTGGGTTTGCTAACGCGACCCTGTCCACTCTCTATGACCTAACCGCAGGACCGGGTGGCCTGCAGACTGCGATCTCGACCCTGTGCGATCGCACTACCAAAGCCGTCAAGGCAGGTAACGAAATTCTCATTCTCAGTGATCGCGTCGATGTGGACGGCAGCGATCGCACGCTCGACACCGAGACAACCTATATTCCTCCGCTGGTGGCAGTCGGAGCAGTCCACCACCACCTCATCGGTCAGGGGCTGCGGATGAAGGCGTCTCTGGTCGTAGACACGGCTCAGTGCTGGAGTACGCATCACTTCGCTTGCCTCATTGGCTACGGGGCCAGTGCCGTCTGTCCTTACCTGGCACTGGAATCCGTACGTCACTGGTGGCACGATAGCCGGACACAAAAACTGATGGAAACCGGCAAGCTACCAACAACGACGCTAAATGGTGGTCAGGAAAACTATCGCAAGTCGGTTGAGAACGGACTGCTCAAGATTCTCTCGAAGATGGGCATTTCGCTAATCACCAGCTATCAGGGAGCCCAGATTTTTGAAGCTGTCGGCATCGGTGCAGATTTACTGCACACGGCCTTCCGAGGTACAACGTCTCGTTTGAGTGGCCTCACGTTACAGGAATTGGCGCAAGAAACCAATACCTTCCACCAGCGGGCCTTCCCCGAGTTGGGCGGCAAGCGTTTGGAGAACATGGGCTTTGTGAAGGCCATGCCC
>JBCBJE010000212.1:0-7700 GCA_038523735.1 Cyanobacteria bacterium J06626_18
CCGCCCGAGGGTATCTCGCTAGAAGTATTAGCCGACCTGAATCAGCAGCTTCTGCGCTCGGGTGCAGACATTAGCGAGATGAACGGGGTGCGAAAGAATCTGTCGCGATCGAGTGGGGGGCGACTAGCGGCGACGGCGTATCCGGCTCAGGTCGTCTCGCTGCTGATTTCAGATGTCCCCGGCGATGATTTACGGACGATCGCATCTGGCCCTACCGTTGGCGACACGGTTACTGCTCAGGATGCGCTGCAAATCATCCAAAAGTATGGTCTCAAAGTACCTGCAGCGGTGCTGTCCTACCTGGAGCAAGAGCCCAATCCAGTCGTGCTGCCAGACGACCCACGACTTTCGACAACGACTAACCATCTGATTGCCACACCCCAACAGTCCCTAGAAGCGGCGGCAAAACTAGCTGAAGACATGGGCTACACACCGCTGATTTTGGGTGGTTCAATTGAGGGGGAAGCAAGTCAGGTGGGGATTGTTCATGCGGGGATGGCGCGGCAAGTGGTGCAGTATGGCCAGCCGATCGCACCTCCATGCATCCTGCTTTCAGGCGGAGAAACAACAGTCACCGTGACGGGCGAAAGCGGTAAGGGCGGGCGCAATAGTGAGTTTCTGCTGTCGCTAGCCGTGGCTCTGAATGGGTTAAGGGTGTGGGCGATCGCCTGTGATACCGATGGCATTGACGGCAGTGAAGATAACGCAGGGGCCATCATCACGCCTACGATTCTGCAGCAGGGGCGCGATCGAGGGTTGAAGGCGGCGGATTTTCTGGATCGGCATGACAGTTATTCTTTTTTCCAGGCGGTTGGTGCTTTGGTAGAAACGGGGCCGACGCTCACGAATGTGAATGATTTCCGCGCCATCTTGATTGACGCTTGACCATTTTTTGAGCAGGTTGTGTCTGAGAAAGTTATTTGCACGTTCGCAACGCTTCTTTTAAGGGCGATTTTTAAGGGCGCTCGAAACAGCTTGACGGCGATCGCTCACCTTCAGCTTGCCAAAGATGTTTGTGAAACTTTTCACCGTCTAGATGCCCGATCAGGTGAAGAAGTACCCGATTGGAGGAGGTTAGTCGAATTTGCTAGTAGCTAGTTTAAATAGGTCTTCTCAAGAGGGACTATTTCATGCTTTCAATTAGCAAGGTATTCAATCCTGTTTTTAAGGTGGGCATTGGTTTGGGAGTCGGTATTGGTAGCCTGTTGGCAGCGCTTCCCGCTTGGACCACCCCTTCACCAGTCTTCGACCCAATTCTTGAAGAGATTAATGCCACTGCAACCAGCCCTGCACGGCTGCCTACAGCTATTCCGACAGATGTTGAACTCTACCCGTCTTTCCAGAACCACTTCGGCATCTTAGCAATTCGGCTGGATACCGTCGCTGACTGCGAGGACTCAAGCTGCCTGGGACTCGGCATCGTCTCGGCACCTGAACCCGCATATTGGCCGCCCCTAGATGCTGATGACGCAACAATTGTTGAGCTAGGTAACGGCCTTCAAGGCTATGCGTACGAAACGGACACGATCTCTGCACTGCACTGGGTTCAAGACGGTACGCAGTACGCGGTGTCTTACAACGAAGAAATGTTTTCTTTGGAAGATACGATCGCCATGGCCAACTCCATGATCAGCGAGCCCCCGATCACAGAGGTACCGCAGTAGTCTCATGAGAACTCGTTTGCTGATTTGTCTTTGTCTAGGTTCACTGCTGCTCACACTGAGCAGTTGGGGACATCATGGACTTTTCAGGCCAGCCCTGCCAGCAATGGCGCAGTTCACTACTGTGCCTTCAGATAGCGCCGTTGGCGCGGTCTATCAAATCGATCTCGACGGGACTGATCTTGCTATGCTGGCGTCTGCTCTAACGTTAGGTGACCATTCATACTGGTCGCCTGACGGTTGGCATCTGGCCACGATTATTCAGCAGGATGGGTCTCAACAGCTTCATTTTGTCAGTATTAATGGAACCGAATCGCGGCAGGTTTCATCTGAATTTCCCGGTGTGCATGCAGGTTTAGCTTGGTCACCGGATGGACAGAAGCTTGTAATTAAGGCACGTCAGGATGATAGCGCTCGGCAGGATATGCCTCAACAGCTTCATGTTGTCAGTGTCGATGGCCCCCAATCGCAACAGGTTCTCGCTGAATTCTCTGGTACATATGGAGGTCCAGCTTGGTCACCGGATGGACAGAAGCTTGCAACTGCTATACGTCAGGGCGATAGTAGCGACTTGTATGTTTTGGACTTACCGAGTGGTGAAGCCACAAACCTGACCCAGGATGAAGAAACCAACGACCTGACAGTACCTGCGTGGTCACCAGATGGGCAGCGTATTGCCTATACCTGTGGCGGGGGTGGGGTTGGCCTGTGCATCATCGATAGTGATGGGCAGTCTCGTCAGGCTATTCCCTCAGGTACTTTTCCAAGTTCACTACGGTGGTCGCCAGACGGACAGAAGATTGCTTATGGGAACACGCTTAGTAACGACAGCTACGTCACCGTCGTGGACGCAGACGGTAGCAATGGCATCGGCTTTGAGGGCTCCAGCCCCGTTTGGGCACCTGATAGTCAGCGTCTGGCATTTTCTTCTTTAGAAGGGCTGGTCATAATCAATGCAGATGGCACAGACCGTCGAGTTATCGGTGCTCACGGAGGTCGGCAACTGTGGTTGCCCAATGATACCCAGCTGGTCTTCCAGAGTGGCAACGAAATCTGGCGAATCAATGCGGATGGGATGGCGTTGACGCAGGTAACCGATTTTTCCACGGAGCAAGAGATCAAATCTTTCGCATGGTTAGTAGAGGGGCAACAACTGGTCCTTGCAGTCAGCCAGTCATCTAATTAAGAAGGTTTAGCTGAGGCACCCGCCCTATGTCCGCTGCCCCCCAGACAACTCCTTGGCTAGCCCTAGTAATGGGAAATACCCGTCTGCATTGGGCTATTTTTATGGGCAACACGCTGCAAGGAACCTGGCACACGCGTCATTTGCATCAGGCTGAGGTGGATACCTTAATAGCGCGGCGGTTTGCTGTGGCCGGTTGGAAACCCCTGACAACGATGTCGGTACCTAAGCAACTGGATGACCTTGAAAAGAATGCAGCAGCAGGCACGATCGCCCTCTACGCCGCCTCGGTTGTTCCTCCACAGCTAGCGCTCTGGCAAGCCTATCCAGGGTTGCGAGTGATAACGCTGGAGCAGGTGCCTTTGGCGAATCTGTATCCCACCATGGGAATTGATCGGGCGTTGAATTTGCTGGGGGCAGGCGATCGCTATGGTTGGCCTGTGCTGGTAATTGATGCCGGTACCGCGCTGACCTTTACCGCAGGTAACGCTGATCAGTTTCTAGGAGGAGCGATTGTGCCAGGACTAGCGCTGCAGTTCAAAGCCTTGCAGGACTACACAGCTAATCTGCCACAGGTCACTTCTGGAGCAGAGCTGCCGAGTCGCTGGGCCCAGACCACTCCGGAGGCAATTCAGAGCGGCGTTGTGCATGGGGTGGTGGCGATCGCTGAGGATTTCTTAGCTAACTGGCATCGTCAGTACCCGGAGGCCCCAGTGGTCTTAACAGGAGGGGATGGTGACCGGTTGCTGACGTGGCTAAACACGAAAAAGCGCCCCAACGGTTCTTGGCATCGGGACGCTGACTTGATGTTTTTGGGAATGTGTCGCTGTTATCTTCTAGAGACCACTGATGCGTGACTGGTATGCCTGAGTGCTGCTCCCATCAGTGGCGTCAGTCTGAGCTGACTCGTTGTACATGGTCTGTAGGCGATCAACTCGGTTCTCGGGATGAGGGTGGGTGCTGAAGAACTCAGGGGGTGAGCCGCCACCATCGGCCAGCTTTTGCATGAAAGTGACGGATCCTTCCTGGTCATAACCGGCAGCGCCCATGTTGTCAAAACCTAGCTGATCCGCCTCGTATTCTGCTTCGCGGCTGTTGGGCAAGAAGAGAGCAAGCTCTACGCCAATGTTTACTAACGTGTTTTGGTCAACACCTAGGGCTCCGGCAACGCCGCTGGCGAGGGTGATTTCGCGCATTTGATTGATGGCATGGCGACCCACCACATGGCCAATCTCGTGAGCCACAACGCCTGCTAGCTCAGCTTCAGTATCCGCTTCTTCAATCAGTCCTTTGTGAATGTACACAAAGCCACCTGAGGTCGCAAAAGCATTGATGCTGTCATCGTCCACAATCTGGAAAGTATAGGGAATCTGACTGCGTTGGCTGGTTGCTGCCAGTCGCTGCCCAATCTCGTCGAGGTAAGCAACGATATCCGGATTGTCATCGTAAATTTGCACGCCCTGCTGCTTGAGGGCTTGGTCGGTTTGCTGCCCGAGCTGAACCTCTTGGTCATCACTAAGGCTAGACAGCTGGATATATTGCACGCCGCGGAAGATTAAGTCAAACCAGTTGATGTCAGCGTGCGATGGCTTGGGCGTTATGGCAATTATCCCGGTCGCCATGATGAGTGCGATCGCCCCGTAGAGCCATCGCCTTCCCACTTTTCGCAGTTGCTGAATTCCGAACCCTCGCATAACATTCCTCCTAACCCATGATGGAATCAATGCCCTGTTTCCACAGGATGTATGTTCTTAGTATTTAGTGCTTTTGACGTTGAAGCCGATACTCAAGTTGCTGATCCGAATACTTAAATACTAGCGATTACTGGTTTGCTCCAGGTAATGAGATTCCATGTCACTATATGAGCTGCTGTAGGGAGAAGACACATGGCAATTTTGGACGCAAAAGGACGACTATTCGGCAAAATCAGTCTGCTCGACATCGGAGCCGCTTTAATCATTCTGATGGTTGTGGTCGGTATTTTCTTCTTCCCTGGGACAGGTGGCTCAGTGGCCCAGGTAGGTGGCAATACCAAGCCTGTTGAAGTTGATGTTATGGTGCGGGGACTGACCGTTTCCGACCCCCAGGGACTGTTCGATACTTTGAAGGAGTCTGAGACTACCAGCATCATTATTCGCAATCAGCCTTATGGGAAGGTAAAGATCAAGGATGTAAAACAGCTGCCCCGCAGTCAGGCCGTGCCTCAGCCAGATGGAACAGTCAAAGCATTTGACGATCCACGCCCCGAGCTGCAGTACACCATTGACATGCTAATCACCCTGGCTGATAGTGCCGTGATCACGGAAAATGGCCCCGTTTTTGGCAACAGCAAAGTCAAAATTGGCACCCAGATCGAAATCGAGGGCGAACTGTACGACTTTTATACCAGCACAGTCGGGGTTCGCATTTTGGATGATGCCGCCTAAGCATTTTCCAGAAGAGCCCGATTTTCTAGAGGATCCCGATCTTTTAGGGGAGCCTGATTTTTTAGCTGAAACGCGATCGCAGGAACAGCGATCGCGTCAACGCCGGCAGCGATGGATACGACTCTTCCTCCTCTCGGCAGTCTTGCCCGCGCTGCTACTCAGCATTTCTTGGATTGTCCCAGGAGCTCTTGAGGTTGCCCAAACTGGCGAATGCCCACCTACCCCCACAGATGTTCTACCCCGCGTGTGTTCTGTAGGCGACTACATTTTCCGCAGAACCTTCAGCCTCTGGGCCATCGTGGGGCACCTGCTAATTTGGTCGGGCTGGATTGCCACCAACGTGCTTCTGTGGATTGTCGGTATCGTCGCAGTGGCCTTTTACCGTTCCCTCCGCTCCGATTAATTTCAGTGGCAAGACCTCTCGCCAGCGCAGTTGCCGTATTAGCCTAAGAAATGGTCTGTTACTTTTGTGCGCTATATGACACCTTCATCCCTATCCACACTCGATTGGAATTCTCTCGCTGACCAAGCGCTGGCTGGTGCGGTTATCAGTCGTGAAGCGGCTCATCAAGTGTTGGATGCCCCGGATGAAGAACTCTTGGCCCAACTGCACGCAGCCTATCGCGTCCGACGACATTATTGGGGCAACCGAGTGCGTCTGCACTTTCTACTCAATGCCCAAAGCGGCCTCTGTCCTGAAGACTGCCACTACTGCTCCCAGTCCAAAATTTCCACCGCCGATATCGAGAAATATCCCCTTATGACCGAGGAGAAGGTAATGGCGGCAGCTGAACGGGCGCATACGCTCAAAGCAGGCACCTTCTGCATGGTGATTTCGGGGCGATCGCCGGCTGAACCCACCTTCAACCGCGTGTTGGATCTGGTGCGATCGGTGAAAAGCCAGTACCCGATGAAGATCTGTGCCTGTTTGGGGTTATTGGACGAAACCCAAACCCAGCGATTAGCTGAAGCTGGCGTTGATCGCGTCAATCATAACCTCAACACAGCGGCAAATAATCACGACAACATCTGCACCACCCACACCTTTCAAGATCGCGTGGGTACTGTGGAAGCAGTCAAAGCGGCAGGCATGACCACCTGCTCTGGTGGCATTTTAGGTATGGGCGAATCGCCTGATGATGTCATTGATCTCGCCCTCTCTCTCCGTCGCCTCAACGTCACCAGTGTGCCGATCAATTTTCTAATTCCTATCGCCGGCACTCCTTTTGGCGACATCAACACGCTCACTCCCCACAAGTGCCTGCGGATGCTCTGCCTCTTCCGGTTATTACTCCCCAGCCAAGAAATCCGTATTGCTGGCGGTCGTGAGGTTCATCTGCGATCGCTCCAACCCCTCGGCCTCTACCCGGCCAACTCCCTCTTCGTTGGCGACTATCTCACCACCCCCGGCCAAGCCGCCCGCGCCGACTTCGCGATGATCCGCGATGCTGGATTTGTCCTGGAAGCACCAGATGGATCCGTGTTGGAGGGAGATCCAGTAGCGGTGTTGCAGACGATTTAAGTGAGCAACCTTGTTTCATCCCGCTCGTCTAACCTCTGTGGTTACCCTTTTCGACGTGAGGTGAATCACGATGAATACTGGCAATCAGGAAGTCCGTTCTACCAGCGATCTACCCTCCACAAAAGGGGGACTGTCCCGCTGTGGACGGCGACGCTTTTTGATTGGAATGGGTGCGTTAGTTGGTTTTGGCATCATTCAGCAGAAGCATGGTTGGGCAACTGCCAGTTCAGGAATTGCTTGGCGTTCACCCGAAGAACTAGTGACTATTGGTTTCGAGCGATCGCGCGTGGTGATGATGAATGAGGCCCACAGCGGACCGCAGCGCAACATTCGTACACGTGAAATTGGCCAGAGAATTCTGCCGACGGCTCACGCGATCGGCGTGAGGCACCTGGCAATGGAGGCATTACCCTCGGTGGTAGCAGACGCAATCAACGAAACTCGTCAACTGCCAGAGGATGCTCCGGGCTATTTAGCCGATCTCGAAATGCGGACATTTATCCAAACAGCGCTAGATTTAGGCTGGACGCTAAGGGCTTATGATATTGAACCTGATGACTACGATCCTGAGGTGTATGAATCAACCTTATCCCTGGAGTTTAATCGCCTGAGAGAACGTATTCAGGCAGAAAAGCTTGTTCATATTCTGCAAGGTCTTGCATCGAAAGCGCCCCTTTTGGTGTGGTGTGGCAACAGTCATCACTTCCGGCTGACAACCCAAATGGAGGAGGGCGAATTTACCCTAATGGGACAACATTTTGCGGAGTTGAGCGGCATCAAGCACTTCGCGATTGACCAGACGGTGTCTGTCCACTTCACCGATGATCCAGCACAGACAGAGCGATTCGACCCACTCATGCCCGAACTGGCTCAACGAGGAGGCATAGCTGGTTTTTTGATTGAAGAAG
>JBCBJE010000213.1:0-7674 GCA_038523735.1 Cyanobacteria bacterium J06626_18
AGAGGATCCAGTAGCGTCCATGCAAACTGCTGCGCGACTTCGTCCAACTGATCTTGCAACCACCGCCCAACATTCATTACCTGCGTTCGCAGCGGTGCTGCCCGGACAGACTCAGTCGCAGGGGGTGCCGGTTGGGTTGGCGTCTCCAACGCACGGGTTTGGACCGCGGACTGCTCCAGAGCTTGCGGTAGATAGCTCAGATAAAAAAGGGTGCGGTCAGGCGACAGCGTGAAAGCCGTCAACGGTACCCGATAATCACCCTCAACCGTTTGCAACCTAGCTTGGCTAACAACTTGTTGATTCTCCAGCGCTTGCACAACGCGCACCTGTCCAAGTTCTTCCTGGACTTCCACTAATAGCCAAAGACCAACGGTGGCTTGGGTTCCTTCCACCTTGGCTTGGGGTAGGAGAACCGTGTCTGGCGGCAGGCTCCCTATCGGCACAACTCCCATCTGCAGTCCATTTACCTGCAGCACCATCGGTTGGTCAGGATGCTGTTGATCTAGCTGAATTTCGTAAGGTGTTGTGCCGTCCTCTAGCCACTGTTTGGCGCCTATGAGCGCTAGCGATCGCAAATAACTGCGCCACTGCTCTTCACCATCCATAATGGTGCGACACAGGCCCATAGCCCAATCAATCGCCTCCTCCGATAGAGGCACGACTTCTGCCAAGGTAGCGAAATCGGGACGTGCAGATAGAGTGTTGACCATGGGTTACCTCCTTAGTAAACAGATGCAGAGGGCGGACTGGGAATAGCGGCGAACGTATGCAAACTCTTACAAAGTTGACGAGCAAAGAGACTCTTGGCTGTGCGTTTTTGGGGAATTTTGGCTTCAGATTCGGCTTCAGCAATCAGACGATCAGCATCTTCTGCCAGGAGGGCATCCAAGCGATCGCCAATCTGGTGAAGACGCTCTGCCGAGGTAACTGCCAACACTGCATCTTGAACGCGGCGTTGCAAATCGGCCAATAGCGAACTGCGAACATCGGCCCGCAGGCGTTTCAGGTTCATCAAACGCGTCACCTGCACTTGGGTAGTGAGTCCTACCTGAGGGGCAATTGCTTTCATGCCTTGCCCCTCACAGTGAAACAAGGCCAACGCCTGGAGGAAGTCTTGATCCTTGGGTACTTTTTTGCGACGCAGTTTCTCACAATACGCTTGCAGCGTCTGGGTCATCGCCTCGGCCAGAGCAGCGTTGACCTGGTCTCGATAGTTCTGCAGAAAGTCGATTTGCTGAGCATCAGCCTCGGTGGTTGGGGGCGCGGCAACATCGGGGTTTTCCAACGCATCCAGCGACTCAGCAAGCGGCGTCCCGCCCCGAGCATGAATGCGATACTGCCGCAGCCAGTAGGCCAACTGCTTCAGATCAGCCAGCACGGCTTGGGGTACAGCTTCAGGGCTAATTTCGCGTAGTTGGTCTTCACTGGGTTGACGACAGCGTCCGCCTTTGCCACTCTGCCGCTGTTGGAAGCGATCGCGCCGGTAAACCTGATGATAGCGATCCAACAGAGATTGAGCAGACATGATTTCCGACGACGTGAGCGCATGGAATTCGCCCAAAATTTTCACCAACTGACTCGGAGCCGTATCATTCAAAATGGCCCAGTCACTGACACGGTATAGTCCCCGCTCAATCAGAAACTGATTGAGATCAGACTGGTTGCGAGCTAAATGCGTAGCCCAGCTTTCCAAACTGGTTTTACCCGGTGTAAAGGTTTCGATGATGTGAACGCCCAAAGGACGATAGCGGTCTATGGGCTTGCCATCATCATCCAGCACGAAGGGAAATAGATCTGCACCTCGAAACTGATAGTACTCACCAAACTGACTGACAAGCTGGAGACAGGCTTGCCGAATCGCGTGGGAGACAAAACACCGGAGACACAGCAGCGCGATCGCGGTTGGTTCGGGAGCCTGACGCCAACAGGCGAGTAGATAAGCCTGTAGCGCGCGATCATCTTCACTAACTTCTGGGCGGAATTCAGTGTCCTGGCTTTGTAGCCAAGTACGGGCCGCCTCAAAAGGCTGACGACGACACTGCCCGGTGCTGTCTAATCGCTGCAAATGCCAATAGTGGGAAACTGCACTCATAAGCCGTAACTGGGGGCGATCGCGATTAACTTTCTTAGGCTCTCACAGGAGCTTATTTCTGAGAGCGAGAGACTTATGCAAAATTTTTGGTTCTCGCATTAGGTTTTTAGCAACAGGTAGCAGTGAGCAGTGACTCCATGCAGCCAGATCTGCCTCCTCAGGCGATGTTGCTCTAGATGTCAGTACTTTACAAATCGCGCAACACCTCTGGCTCAATGCTTCAGTTTCGGCATCACTACGCCTGTCACATCTATCACCCACATGGATTCAATTTACCGAAAGTTAGACTCAGATGCACCTGTATGAACAAAGCGGCAGGAGGATTCTCCTGCCGCTTTGCAATACGCTAATAAGCTACGTTACGAAATCATTTTAGGCAGCGCGACGCTTCCAAAGCTCACAGCCACCGACGGTGCCGACTAACAATAACCCCAGCACGGAAACGGGCTCAGGGACGTCTTGGCTATCAACGCCCTGGACCGCGATCGCATTTACATCAAAGCCATCGCCTCGGGTGACTGACTTATCAACTAGGAGCAGGTGGTTGAAAACCCCCTCTGGTGCAGCGCCAGCATTAGTCGCCCCAGCGGCAGTATTGTAAGCACCATCTTCGACATTGAAGATATCACCACCATAAGTCCACTGATCGAGGTCATTCGCTAGAACGCTCCAGTCACCTACAGAATCAAAGCTACCGTAGTAGACATCGACACGCTCGTCATAATCAGATTGCTGCGACTTATTGCCCCACGTGGTTTCCCACAGCGTCACGTCGCCAGCAAAGTCCTGACCAAAGTTGAAAATCGCGCGTCCTCCTAGCCCCAAACTCAAGAAGTCTTTGTTGCCGCTGTAGCCGTTCGAGGAATCTGCTGTTAAGCCAGGAGTACCCAATGCATGGGTAGTATCTTGCCGATAGCCTGCCATGGCTGTGCCATTGTTGTCGTAGTAGACAACATCAGTCGCGAAGAGCTGCGTGGCTTGAGCGCCATTGGCGGAACCTAAAACGCAAGCGGCTAGCGCTACGGACGGCATCCAGCGGACACAGTTTGAAACTGAAAAAAAAGATCTAGAAAACACAGTTTTAATCCCCATCACGTGTGCTGATTGTCATAGGTATAGAACACCTCAAACCTATCCGTAGGGGATAGAAAACAACGATGGGGGTTATGCGGAAAATCTGACTTCTAAGAAATTGAAGTTCCTTGAAATCACCGATAAAAAGCCATTTTTTCTGATCAAAACAGCATCGAAGGATTCTAGGACTTTTGTCAGTCAACCAACCCGAATGCTAAGCTACCGACCCAGCCTGAAAAACACGACCGATGACTTCCTCAATGGGGGGGTCCGTCACCGTTAAATCTTGTACAGCCACTTCTGCCAGGATGCGCGAGACGGTTTGAGTCAAGGTACGACGTTGAACAATGAGGCGGGCTGAGCAGCCATCCAGACTTTCAACTTCGCCGTAGCGTGCGAGATGATAAGCCTCCGTGGGATTGGCCAACTCTACCTTCACCTCACGATAGGGCGCAAACCGGGTCAGCAACCCTTCCAGACTGCCGTCATAGATGAGCTCTCCCTGATATATCAGCAGCACCCGTTCGCACAGGGCCGTGATATCGGCCATGTAGTGGCTTGTCAACAAAATCGTCGCTTCGTAGCGCTGGTTGTACTCCCGTAAAAATTCTCGTACTGCCACCTGAGCATTGACATCCAGCCCTAGGGTCGGTTCATCTAAAAACAGCACCTTAGGGCGATGGAGCAGGGCCGCCAACATCTCAGCCTTCATCCGTTCCCCCAAGGAAAGCTTACGAACGGGCTGAGTGAGCTTATCGGCAATATCCAGCATGGTGGCCAATTCAGCCACTCGATCGCGGAAGGCACGATCGCTCAACCCATAAATTGCGCCATTAATTCGCAACGAATCGAGGGCGGGTAAATCCCACAGCAACTGTTGCTTTTGCCCCATCACCAGCGTAATCTGCCGCAAAAAGGCAGGCGTGCGCCGAAAGGGAACTTTGCCTGCTACTTTCACCTTCCCACTAGACGGATAAATCAGCCCTGTCAGCATCTTGAGCGTAGTCGTTTTGCCTGCGCCATTGGGACCCAAAAACCCCACTACCTCGCCCGGTTCAATCTGGAACGATACCTTGCGCACCGCTTCAATATTGCGATAAGTGCGGCGAAAGAAATGGCGAAGGGTTCCTTTTAGGCCCGGCTCCTTAACCGCCACCGGATAGACCTTTCTTAAACCCTGAACATCAATAATGGACATATTGGGAACAGCCCTCTTCCTCAAGAAAACCCAAAATCCTTCTTTGGATGGTATCTACACGACAGTCCATAAGTGTTTACTTTCCTATCATGCTTGATGTTGCGATCAAGGAGTCAAGGCGTGACACCCATGGATCTTGCAGAGACAGATCGTAACGCGATCCGTCAAGTCATCACCGCCCAACTCGAAGCGTTTCAGGCGGATGATGGCATCCAAGCTTTTTTATACGCTGCACCTTCGATCCGGCAGCAGTTTAAGACGGTTGAAAATTTTATGCACATGGTACGAGACGCTTATCATCCCGTCTATCGACCCCGCAGCGTCATTTTCGACAAATTGACCTCTATGCAAGGATTTCCTGCTCAAACTCTGCTCGTCATGGACCAGCACGGCGCAATCGTCAAAGCCATCTATTTAATGGAACAACAAACCAACAGCGATTGGCGGATCGCCGGGTGTTTTTTGGTACCAGTGGGAGACTAGTACCCACTCAGACTACCCTTTCGCTTCGCAACCTTCTCGGCCCAGCGAAATACCAGAAGTCCTATTCCTAGATACGCCAGTCCATTGAGCAAAGCTAGAACAAAGGTAGGCAAATCTAGACCAATATTCCGTGCCATCAGGTCCCTCAAAAGGCCAGTGCTGGGCAGCATCGGGAGCAGATACCGCAAGTACTGCATAGGCCCTGTCCATTCTTCGACAGGCGCGGCGAGAAGAAAGAGCAGCACAAACTGAAACACCCCTAATACCTGCTGCACGCGCTTAAATACCAGGGCACAGCCGCCCATGATGAAGGCCAGACCGTATCCCGCCATGACTAGGGAAAGCAAGGGAAATATCAGCGTGGGGGGAAATGACAGGCGACTACCTGTGATGCCCGTCAGGATAGCAACGACACCGACAATTAATGCCAGTCGCAGCACCAGACTAGCAACGGCCCTTGCCAGGAAAACACGGGGCGCGCCAAACGGCGATAGGAAAACCTGCTCCAGCGTGCCGGTTTGCGCTTCCGACTGCAGCCCGATCGCGATGTCATTAATGATGTAAAGCGTCAGTGTCCACAACACATAGCCGACGACGACTGCATCTAGGCGATCGCCAAAGGCAAACCCCGGACCCACCATGTATTTAGCACTGAGAAATAAACCGTAGAAGACAGAGGTAGTGATTATCAATCCCGCAATCACTTCTGCCGGGTAGCGAATGAACTGAATCCAGGTACGCTTCAGTTCGCCAATCAATAAGTCCATGGGTTAGGTCCGTTCCTGTGTGTCCTTAACTAGCTTGAGAAAGACTTGGGTTAGGTCGGCGCGATCGCGCTGTACCGACAGAATTGGCAGCGGTTTCAGGACCGCCAGCAGGGTATACAACGCCTCAGGTGACCCCGCAAAGCCAATCCTTGTCTCTTGAACATCGCCACCCACTGCGGTAATCGCGCGGCACTGCTCTGGTGTCAAAGCACCCTCTACTTCAATGTGATAAGTCGAGCCAGAAAACTCCTGCAGCAGGGCTTGGGTTGGCTGTTCCGCAATGATGCGACCCTGGCGAATGATGGCCACGCGATCCGATAGCTCTTCGGCCACATCCAACTGGTGGGTGGTGAGCAGGATGGCGCAGCCTTCGCGGGCAATCTGGCGCACCAACTGTTTGACAGTTTCGCTGGCTTCCACATCGAGGCCCAGTGTGGGCTCGTCCAGCAGCAAGAGTTGGGGATTGTGGATGAGGGAGACGGCGATCGCCACCTTCTGCTGCATCCCCCGCGACAGTTTCTGGACGGGCGTCCGCCGCTTTTCCTGTAGCCCAAAGCGATCCAGCAGTTCTATCCCGCGGCGGCGGGCTACTCTGCGGGGAACCCGCCGCAACACCCCAAAATATTCCAAATTCTCTTCAGGCGTCAGTCGCCAATACAGGTTGCGATTACCCTCCAGCACAGCTCCAATCTGGCGCAGTGACTTGGCCTTCCGGTGCGGATCTTCGCCCAAGATACTGACTTGCCCCTTGTCCGGTCGCACGAGCCCCGCAATCATTTTGATGGTGGTGGTTTTACCAGCCCCATTCGGCCCCAAAAAGGCCAGCACTTCGCCTTGATGTAGCGTTAACGAGACGCCTTTGACTGCTTCAAACCGCCGTTTCCCTCGGCCATACGATTTAGCCAAGTTGTGGGTCGCCAGCACCACAGGACGATTGGGTGTCTGAACTTCCCGACGAGACGATGGACGCTCCACAAGCTGCACGGTAAATCCTCAGCTGAATTTCATCTTTACTAATCTTAATACTTTGTTCGGGGTAAAGCTCGCGACTTGCACGGTGAGCGATGAAACACTATGGGTACCCGGTTGAGGGACTTGTATGTGCGATCGCTCTCAACATCACAGGAGTTGCCTCTACAGCCAGTGATAAGCAGATACCCATAATTATTCGTGGAATTAGGTTGGCGACAGCTCTGGAAATGTCAGGCAACCTCGCCATTACGCCTGCTTCGCTCACCATTCCCTTTCCTGGTCCGGTTCCTGTCAGGATTCCAACCATCAAGGTCCGGGATTCTCACGAGAATGTGCTGGTGACGTGTATTGAAATTCTGTCACTGATCAACAAGCGTAACCCTGGACTGAATCGCTATCGGCAAAAACGCCAGCGGCTACATCAGGCAAACGTCCACATATTGGAAATTGACCTGCTTCGGCGGGGTCAGCGATCCTTTGGTCATCCGAATTTGCCTCGGGCCGCCTATGTGATCGCCCTAACACGCACTAAAAAGAGCTTCGTCGAGGTTTGGCCGCTAAAGCTGCAGGATACGCTAACCCGTCGTCCCAGTTCCTCTCAAGAATCCTGATCCAGATGTGGCGCTCGATTTGGCGACCACGCTAACAACGGTCTACGATGAGGTGTTCTACAACCTTTCCATCGACTACAATCAGGAACCACCGCATCCTCCTTTATCAGACTCTGACCGCACCTGGGCCGAAACGTTAATTCACCTTGAGGTCTGCTTTGATACCGGCTTGGAAAAACTTGATCGGCAGTTATTAGGCGGCTGAACGATCTTTGTTGCTAAAGACACAACCTTCTTCTCATTCCCTTTACCTCTATTCTTTACTAAATTTATACCGCTGCGTGCGAGTTGGCACTGCTCTAACATGCTCTTGAGTGAACATGACCGTCGCAATCAATATGCAAAAGAATCATCATGCATCTCAACTGAGCCCAGTCGGCTGGTATATTGCCTCTTATATAGAACGAATTGATCCAGTTGAAGTTTATGAGCAGGACAGTAAAGATCACCATCCGTGGATAATTCGGAAAAATCGTA
>JBCBJE010000214.1:0-7607 GCA_038523735.1 Cyanobacteria bacterium J06626_18
CCCATCCTCAGTTACTGTCAGCGAAAGCCCTTCAATGAAGGTTGAGCCATCTTTGCGAATGGCCGTTGCTTCGCCCTCCCAGGATTGATATCGTCTCAGAGCAGGCAAAATCTCCGAGCCATACCGCTCTTTTTCTTCCAGGGGATATAAGGAACTCCAGGTTTTACCAACGAGTTCCTCGGGTTGTTCGTAGCCAAACATCATTAATTTGGCCTGGTTGACATACAGAAACCTATCGCCCTGGAGAATCGAAATGCCTTCAACGGCTGTTTCCATCGCTACGAGTTGACGCTTCATCGCCATTTCTGTCGCTTTGCGATCGGTGATGTCGTAGTTGATGCCAATCATCCGCTGCGGTTCGTCGGCAGAGTTTCGCTGTACTAGCGCATTGCTTTTTAAGAAATGGACGCTGCCGTCTGGATGCGTGACCCGAAATTCGGTATCGTAAACGCTCTCACCCCGCAAAGCCCGCTGCATCGTGATTGTGGCTTTACTGCGATCCTCGGGGTGAACCCTTTCTAACCAAGTCGCTTGCGCATTCGTAAACTGATTGGGCGCAGTACCATACAGCTCATGCATGCGCTCATCCCAAACCAGGATGTCGTTAGCGATATCCCAGTCCCAGATACCAATTGCTGCCGACTCTACCGCCAAATTTAAGCGCTCTGATAGTTCGCGTCGCTGTGTCACATCAGCCGCCATGGAGATTATCGCCCGACGACCATCGGGTAATAAGCCCAGAGGTGCAGCGCTAAAGTGCCAAATACGCTGCTTACCTTCCTGCGTTCTGATAGCATGTTCGCCGTGATCCCAACGGGACTCGAGGGTGTCCTTGAGATTGAGTGTGGTCTCCAGCATCCGGTCAGCGCGATCGCCGTAAGCTCGCTGGGCCCAAGATTGGGTGGTGGGAATCACTTGAGGACTGTACCCTGTTAGTTCAGTCCAAGCAGTATTAAGCTGCAGGACCTCGCCATCTTCGGCGTGAATCATGATAGGAAAAGGAGCATCCTCAATAGCCCGTCGGAAGCGTTGCTCACTTTCACGCAGGGCTTCCTCGGCTTCTTTGAGGGCTGTAATATCGCGTCCGACTGCCTGAAACTCCACAAAGTTGCCGTCGGTATCAAACAGAGCCCGTTCCGTCCACTGTTGCCAAGCAACCGTACCATCAGGCGCAATCACGCGATGCTCATAGGTGACCACCGAGTTATCGATCGATAGGCGATCGGCACTGCGGGCTGGAATACCTTGATCGGCTTCCGGAATGAGGGGAGTAAAGCTCTGACCCAGCAGCTCTTCCGGTGCCCTCTGGAAAAACTGGCAATAGGCATCGTTGACAAAGGTAAACGTTCCGTCCGGTAGAAACCGGCAAATCAGTTCGGTTTGGTCCGCAATAATACTTTTGTAGTACGCACGGCTGGCCTCCAGTTCAGCTTCTGCCTGTTTCCGATGGGTGACATCTTGAAAAATTCCTACCACCCCAACGATTTCCCCTGTCCAGTTCCGCAGGGGCGCTTTATGGGTTTCGAGCCACCGCTGTTCGCCCGTCTGTAGGGTCAGCGTTTCTTCAATATCGAGCTTCGGTTCGCCCGATGCCATCACCCACTGATCATCTTGATGATATGCATGGGCATCGGTTTCGGAATTGGAACACGCAAAATCATCACGGCCAATAATCTCATCTGCGGATTGCAGGCCTAGTGTTTTCACAAGCTGCTGGTTGCAGCCCAAAATAACCGAATTGCGGTCTTTCCAGAAGACCGGCAGAGGCACTGTGTCAAGAACGGTTTGAATAAAATGCTGCGATTCCAGTAGCGCATTCTCAAAGCGGCGACGATCAGTAATGTCCTGAAATGTCCCGACGATACCGATCACCTCCCCATTGGCATTCCTCAGAGGAGCTTTGTGCGTCACAATCCACCGCTGATCTTCCTCAGCAGCAAAAATGGTTTCTTCGATGCCTAGCTTTGCTTGGCCGGACTCTATAACATCACGATCATCCGCCCGGTAATGGTGAGCGTTGTCGCGGGTTGCTGCCACCTCAAAATCGGTTTTACCGACCAGTTCAGCCGCCGATTGCACGCCCACACAATTAGCCAGCCGCTGATTACAGCCTAAGAATACAGAGTGCCGATCTTTCCAAAAAACCGGCAGCGGAATGGTGTCGAGAACGGTTTGAATGAATTGCTGTGATTCCAGCAGATCTGTCTCGGTTTGTTTACGATGGGTGATGTCTCGCACGATGATGAGAACTTCATCTGGGCTGTTGGCACTGATACGGATCTCTTCATGTGCGATGTGCCCCTGCTTCTCAAGCTGATGCTCATATATTTGCAGGGTGCCCGTAGCGATCGCCGCATCAATGCGACCGAGCTGCTGCAGCAACAATGCCGGCGGCAAAATCTCCGCAAGGTGCTGTTGAAAGGGTAAAAAGTCCCCGCTTTGATAGCGCGATTGAATGACCTCCAGACAAGTCCCATCGCGCGCTACTCGTAGGAGGAAATCAGGAATTGCCTCAACAATGCTGCGGATCTGGGCTTCGCTAGCGCTAAGAGCAGCCGTACGTTCGGCGACTTCGCTTTCCAACGCTCGATTAAGCTCCTCTAGCTGGGTTGCTGTTCGTTGGCGTTCCAATTCAGCCGCTGCTCGCGCCGCAAACACACTCATGATTTGCTCGGTTCGCTGGACATCCACCATGGGCTGCTGGCTGAGGATGCACAACGTTCCTATGGCCTCACCATGAGCATTTCGCATGACGATTCCAAAATAACTTTCAGCGCCCATCGCTGCTAGGGGAGCATGGTCTGGAAACAAGCGCTGGACCGAGCACTCACAATAAAATTTGTCGTCTTCGAGGACTCGCTCGCAAGGCGTTTGGGCACTGCAGAACGAAAAATTGGGTTGCAGGGCACCGTTGGCCCAAATGGCTAAAGTATGAAGCTCATCCCCAACCTTTTCCGTCACGAGTGCATATGAGACGTTCAAGGCAGCTGCAATATGGCTTACCAGAGCCGGGAAAAAGTCATTTCCAGTGGTGGCAGCCGTTCCCGTAATTAGGTTTTGCAGGGCCGTTTCTGATTGCTTGCGGCTATCAATGTCTTTATGGGTGCCAATCATCCGTAGCGGCTGACCATCGGCAGTGCATTCGATGACTTTGCCACGCGTGAGTACCCACTTGTAGCTGCCATCCTTACAAAGCAAACGATGCTCGTTACGGTAGGTAGCTGTTTCGCCTTCAAAGTATCGATCCAAGTCGGTGTAGCAAAGATTTTTGTCGTCAGGATGAATGCGACTTGCCCATTCCTCTTGGCGATCGCCGATCTCATCATCGGCATATCCCAACATACTTTTCCAGCGATGCGAGAAAAAGACAGTCCCAGTCTGGACATTCCAGTCCCAAAGGCCATCGCCAGCGCCATCCAGAGCAAATTGCCAGCGGGCTTCACTTGCTTTCAGAGCAGCCTCGGTCTGTCGGAGTTCGCTCAGGTCGATATCAACACAGTACATTTCCGGTTCGCCTGCCGGATTAGTCAACATGATATGGCTGGAAAAGACCGACACACGGGAACCGTCTTTACGCATCAGGCTGAGTTCGGCGGCAGGAATCGGCGGTCCACCGTTCATCCAAATACGGACGACGTTATCGACCCACGATCGCATCGCAGGTGGAATGATCAAATCCTCCAACGTTTGACCAATGGCTTCGGCGCAGGTGTAGCCATACAGCTCTTCGCTGGCATCGTTCCAGTAAATCAGCCGATGATGGCGGTCGTAGCCTTGCACCGAGATTTTGGGTGTCGCCTCGAACAGCTGCCGAAAGCGCTGTTCGCGTTCGTGTAAGGCTGCTTCGGCCCGCTTGCGATCGCTGATATCGCGGACCAAAACCAGCACCTCATCATCGTTGTAAGGAACGACTCGAACTTCTTCAAACTGTGTTCTGTCACCGATACCAAACGCTTGCTCATAGATCTGAGTTGAGTTAGTCTGCAACGCTAACTGAAGATATTGCAAACGCTTCTGCGCAATCTCGGGGGGGAGAGCTTCGGATACATGCTTACCTATCGAATCAGCCGAGTTTGCCAACACATGGAAATCAGAGGTCGTAAAAAATTCTTGGTAGATACCGGCCCGATTGATCCGGACGATGAGGTCAGGAATGGCACTAAACAAGGCGCGCTGATGGGCTTCGCTCTCTTTCAGGGCGATCTCAGAGCGCTTGCGATCGCTGATATCCATAACGGTGCCCACATAGCCAATCACCTGACCACCGGCATCGCGCTCAGCAATAGTGCGTGTGTGGAGCCAGATCACACTCCCGTCAGGACGCTGCCAGCGACAGTCAAGCTCTGACGGAGAATCCGTTTGCACAACCTGCTGCCATGCCGTTACCACCTGATTGAGGTCTTCTGGAAACAGCCCCTGCCGCCATCCATCCCCAGTAGCTTCCTGGGAGGACAGACCTGTAATCTGACAATAGCGATCATTAACATAGGTACATTGTCCCGCTGTATCGGCTCGAAAAAGCCCCATGGGGATCGCTTCTACCAAGCTGGCGTAGCGCTGATTACTTTCTTGTAAGCGCGTTTCGGCCTGTTGACGTGCCGCTAACTCTGTGTCGAGTTGATGACGGGTGCTAGCGTGCTGCAAGCTTTCATGGGTAACCAATCCGATCAACTCATTGCGTTCATCGACAATTGCCAAATGGCGGATACAGTGGCGCTGCAGAATATTAACCGCCGAAGATACGTCGATAAGCTCTGATTCTTGCAGGGTTGCTACCGGCGATGACATAACCTGGCGTATCAGCAGGTGACTTAGTGGCTGTTGCTGAGCACTGAGGCGTACCACATCGCGCTCAGTCAACATGCCGACTACGCGCCCAGCATCCACGACAATCACGCAGCTCGAACGCACTGCCAGGTAGAGTTCATCAAGCTGGCTGTCAGGCGTGCTGGGAATTGAGCAATGGGCGTGGAGAGCGCTCATCTGCGCGATCGCCTCAGTCACCAAAGTATCTGGCGAGACAACCAAAGGCTTGTGAATGATGGCAGATTTTAGCTGTACCAGGGTAAGTGCCTTGGTGCGAGAGGACATAGCGCTATGCAGAGTTTATTCCTAAAACTTTCTCGACTAGGTACCTTCAGCAATAAACAAAGCCCCAGGCAACTATCCGGATAGATACTTGCCGCTGATAAATTTGATGAATACGATTGTCAGGAAGGCAGAAATTTAACGATATCTTCTGCTTTTTGAGTAGAGTGCAGCCTGTTTTCTCTGGGGATTGCAAGAACCAACTTGGGTGTAGATATTTTTGCTTTGCTCTACCCCACTAAATATATTAAGTCGGCTGTCTTAATTTGAACACCAAACGATAACCGTAACGGTAAGTCAGAAACAATTTACCGGTTTCATCGGCTACCTGTGTGACCTTGATTGACAAGCAGCCATAGCAAGTAGCCGTGGAATTAACCCTAACGAGCCTGCGCGGGCAGGGTTGTCAGATTGACCAGCGACAGGTGACTGACTGCGGGGTCTGCCGTCAGCATTGTCCGCAGTTGGGCCAAATCACCCCGCTCACTCCGCCAAGCAATGTAGCTTTGCGGCTGTTCCTCCGAGTTCCATTGTTGAATGAGTAAAAAGCGACGCGGATCGTTCTTGTCCCGAACCGTCCGACTGTAGTTGATCCCCGAGGCAAGATGAGTCGTCGGAATGACATCAGAACTGTTAAGGTGCTGCTCTAATCGGTCAGTATCCTCCGCCAGCAGTTCAACGACGACCATAACGGAGATCGCTGCTGCCGGAACAGGGATAAGGGGTGACCCTCCTCGTCTACGCCAAAGCTGAGGGTGTCAGTTGCGAAGATGAAGGCATCAGGGCCACCATGGCCTCCGCAACGCCTGTCGCGGAAGCTGGATTTTGCCCGGTTACGAGGCGATCGCTCACCACAACTTTTGGCTGGAAATTAGCCGCCTTCGCATGGGTCGCATCCCGCTCAATCAGTTTCGACTCCAGCAAGAACGGCACCACCTCGGCAAGTTCGACCGCAGCCTCCTCTTCATTGGTGAAGCTAGATACGGTTTTCCCCGCCACCAAATACTCACCACTGCTAAGTTTGACATTGACTAAGCCAGCCGGACCATGGCACACCGCTCCTACTACGCCACCGTTTTCATAAATCGTGGCCGCAAGCTGAGCCAGTTCGGAATTCTCAGGAAAGTCCCACATCGTGCCGTGCCCGCCGGCATAGAAGATAGCACCATAATCCGAAGGCACAACTTGCATGGGCTGCAGCGTGTTTGCCACCTGCTTCATCTTGCCGGCATCATCGAGAAACGTGACATTCTGTGGATCCTCTCGATCCACCCCAGTCATGGGAGCCTTGCCTCCCTTTGGACTGACATAGTCGATGGCATATCCAGCCTGTTCAAAGACGGCAACCGGATGACTCACTTCCGACAAGAAGAATCCAGTCTCTTGACCGGTGTCGCCCAACGTATCTTGACTTGTTAAAACAATCAGAATCTTCGTTGCCATGCGATCACTCCAAACTACGTTAAAAGCTTTGCTGGAGGGGCTTTTAATGCCTTACTCCCGCTCGACAGTTTCATCTTAGAAGCGGCTCATCTAAAATACAAATTATGAATATTCTCACTATGCATAAATCTATTTATGGTTAACCTTGAGTGGTATCGCAGTTTTGTTGAGGTTTATCGCATCGGCACAGTGTCAAAAGCAGCCGAGGTATTGCATCTGACCCAGCCTGCCGTGAGTCAACACATCGCAGCGCTAGAGGCAACCCTGGGAGAACCTCTGTTTCAACGCCAGCCTCGCAAGATGGTGCCAACAGAAACCGGCAAGCGACTCTATACGCAGGTGGTAGTCGCAATTGAAACGCTAGAGGCCATTCCTACCAAAACCTCTCAAGCGGAGCGTCCGCCACTGATGCGGCTGGGAGCACCAACCGAATTCTTCAGCGAATATGTGCTGCAGCGTTTGCCCAAGACTGAAAACTTTCTGTTCGCGACTCGATTTGGCCTAGCCCAAAACCTAATCGAGCAGCTATTGGCGGATGAAATCGATTGCGCGATCGCCACCCAGAAGATCTCCCGACCCGAGCTTGACTATCAGCCGATTTTGGAAGAAAGCTTTTGGCTGGTGGGGCCGCCTAACGCTCCGTCCCCTCCTGAGCAGACAGCCCATCCCTCTCACAGGCAAACCCTGGAAAGCTGGCTCAAGTCCCAGTCCTGGGTCACCTACAGCGAAGATCTGCCCATCATCCGCCGCTTTTGGCGCGTTGTGTTTGGGCATCGGTTAGCGATCAACCCACAGGTCGTGATCCCCGATTTACGCACAATTCGAGAGGCGATCGCCCAAGGACTGGGATACAGCGTTTTGCCAGATTATCTCTGCCGCGACTGGGTCGCTAACAAGCAACTCACCCTGATTCTGAAACCCGAGAAAGCAGTAACGAACCAAATTTGGCTGGCCTACCGTAAGCGCGAGCGGCGATCGCCGAAGGTCAGCTTGCTGGTCGATTGGTTAGGCATTGATTGATCGGCTGCTGTGTCCTGTGGTACTTCAAAGCTATTGCTCTATGGTGGTGACAGAAG
>JBCBJE010000215.1:0-7596 GCA_038523735.1 Cyanobacteria bacterium J06626_18
GAAAATGAACCCTGGAGCAGACACCATAACCCCCATGAGCCTGACTCTAGCTTCTTCAGAGGAAGTGAAAATCAGCGCCCCAATAAAGAGCCAAGCAGCCAATTGATAGAGCGGCATCACATCCTTTTTTACAATTTTCCACTTCCGCACTGTAACGCTTGAGATATTTCTTATTTGATAAACTGTATTCTCAAATGTCAATGCGTTGTCTGAAATCAAAATTTCATTTGGCTTCTCCAAATTATTTAGATCGACCTTTTCCTCTATAATCTCTTCTGCCATGATGTAAAAATAGGGTTTATGTACTATGAGCCTTTCAGTTCATATCTAAAGTAGAGGCTGTAAACCGATTAACATAAAAAACCTTCTAAACAAACTTTCCCAGGCTGAGATGAACATTCAACGAAATCGAGGCTAACATAGCCTTAGGATTATGGCTCATGAACCATCTCTAATATTTGTCGATATGATGTTATTGTAAAGAACAATTGCATTTTTACAGTCATGCATGAGTTCGTTACTTCAGCAAAGCTTCACAAAGATTATTCAGTCTTTGTGAAGTATAAAAGTGTGAGGACAAGCATCTTCAAGGAGAGAGTAGTGATACCTTCACACCTTTAGTGGCGACAGCTATGGATCAACATTCAATGACATTAACTGCTAGACCACCTCTGGAAGTTTCCTTGTACTTTTCGTGCATGTCAGCACCTGTGTCACGCATGGTTTTAATGACGCAATCTAAGTGAACACAGTGCTGTCCGTTACCTTTCAGCGCCATGCGGGTGGCATTGATCGCTTTGATGGCTCCCATGGCGTTGCGCTCGATGCAGGGCACTTGCACTAGGCCACCGATCGGATCGCAAGTTAGGCCGAGATTATGCTCCATGCCAATCTCGGCAGCGTTCTCCACCTGCTCAGGTGTACCACCAAGAACTTCCGCGAGAGCTCCTGCAGCCATCGAGCAAGCTACTCCGACCTCCCCCTGACAACCCACATCGGCACCCGAGATTGAGGCATTTTCTTTGTAGAGAATGGCGATCGCCCCTGCAACCAACAAAAATCGCACAATGCCATCCTCACAAGCACCGTGGCAAAACCGACTGTAGTAATGGAGCACCGCTGGCATAATCCCCGCCGCTCCATTCGTAGGGGCCGTGACTATGCGGCCTCCAGCGGCATTTTCTTCATTCACTGCGATCGCATACAGATTCACCCAATCCAAAACTGTGAGCGGATCCGTCAATGCCGATTCAGGTCGTTGACTGAGGCAACAGTAGAGCCCCGCCGCCCGCCGCTTAACCCGCAACCCCCCAGGGAGAATACCCTCAGTCCGACAACCCCGCTCGACACAAGCTTGCATCACATCCCACAGTTGCAGCAGCCCGGTACGTATGGCAGCTTCCGATCGCCAGACCTTCTCGTTTTCCAACATGATTTGACTGATGGAGAGGCGATCGCGCTGACAAAATGCCAGCAAGTCATTGCAATCCTTAAAAGGATAAGGAACCGGCGATTTGTGCAACCGCAATCGATCCGTGCTCGCCGCCGCTTCATCCACCACAAACCCACCGCCGATAGAGTAATAAGTGCGCTGTTTGAGGATGGCTTTCGCTTCATCAAACGCAGTGAAGACCATGCCATTGGGGTGGAAAGGCAACGGCTTCCAGTGAAAGCGCAGATCAGTTTTCACGTGAAATCGAACCGCGTGTTGTCGCAGCAGCCAAAGCGATTGAGTCACCTGAATGCGCTGCAGATGTCCCTCAATCAAATCAGGATTCACCGATTCGGGCATCTCCCCTTCGAGGCCCAGGAGGACGGCGCGATCGCTGCCGTGCCCCCGTCCTGTTGCCCCCAAGGAACCGTGCAGATCAACCTGAATTTGATGCACCTGCGATAAGCAACTGCCTGTCGCGAGGCCGCGCACAAACCACGACGCAGCTTTCATCGGCCCTACCGTGTGGGAACTGGAAGGCCCAATGCCGATTTTGAAGATGTCAAAGACGCTAATAGACATTATGGGTCGATGGGTAGGAGGGTGAAAGGGTACTGGGTAGGAGGCGAGGGAGTAATGGAGCGATGGGGGAAAGGGGTAAAAGGTAAAGGGTGAAAGGTGAACGGGCAGATGAACCTTAAACCCTGAACCGACTGCCAATTAACCATTACCAGTTACCACCAATCGCCAACCATCAACCATCAACGATTAACCACCCACGAAGAACGAAGAACGAAGAACAACCAATTCCCGTTCCCTTTCATCACACGGGTGTTAACGTTGTGGATTGCCGCTGATGCAGCCAGTCGCGTGTTTGTTTGATGCCGCCGAAGGTGTAGATGTGGAAGTTTTCGATGCGATCGCTTAATGCATCGATCAAGTAATCAGGGGTGGGGCGAGCGAGCAGTTGCCCGAGTCGGGACGATTGCTGGCGGAGTCCAAGGAGGCTGGTCTTGACGCCGCAGATGCGAGCAAACTTCAGCAATGACGCAGGAGTTGCGGGTCCTGGAATGCCGAGGTAGATCGGTAGTAAGTTGAAAGACTCAATACGGTCTAGCCAGTGAGAAATGGTATTTACATCGAGGGACCACTGCGTCATGACAAACATATCGGTGCAGGTGTCGCGGGCGTAGAGGTTTTTGAGGGTGAGGCTGCGATCACAGGCTTCTTCACTGAGCTGTGACATGCCTTCAGGATGGCCTGCGACTCCTATACGGAGCCCGTCGAACAGACCTGTTTCTAGCAAATCCATCGTTGAGGCATAGGGACCCACAAGTTCAGGAGGGCTGCCACCAATCACCAAGACTTGCTGAACTTGGGCTTCATCCTTGAGTTGGGAAATGAACTCATGGAGCTGCAGGTGGCTGCGGATACTGCGGGCTGGGATATGGGGAATGGGCTCGAACCCTTTTTGGCGCAGTTGGATTGCTTGAGCCACCACATCGCGATAGTCCGCATCGGGGAGAAAAGTGATGGATACCGCGCGGATGTTGCGGGGTAGTTCTGAGGGATTGCCTCTAGGAGTGATTTCGATGGAGAAGTTCATGATGAGGAGTGGTAGCGGGTAATGAGTAGTGGGTAATAATTCAAGGATTTGGAGGGGAAGGGTGGAACTGACTAGGACATCATGCCGCGGAGGTTGTTGGAGCGATCGCTCCGAAGCTCTGATATTTCAGCCGTCTCACCCTGGTAAACGAGTCCGACGCCGAGGGCGGTAATTCCCAGTCCAATCGCGTCACCCCAGCTCAGGGCATCGCCGAATGCGAGAAAGCCGAGTAGTAGGGTTACAGGCGGGGTTAGGTACATGAGGCTGGATACGCGGGCTGCAGTGCGATGTTCCAGCAGCTTAAGCATCAGTCCGTAAGCTCCGATGGACAAGACTACTACGAACCAAGCGATCGCAAAGACGAGTTGGCCGGTCCACTGGACTTGAAATCCTTCGAAGAAGAAGGCGAGAGGAAAGAGGGCGATCGTGGATGTGGTTGCTTGTACGAACAGGCTGGGAATTATAGGCAGCGTCTGGCCAGGTTGACCGCGATTTAGATGGCGCTGGTATAGCGTTGCTAGGGTCATGCTGATGGTGGCAACGAAGGGTAAGGCATAACCGACCCAGGACACATCAGTTTGCAGGCCGATTTTGGTGCCGACCACCAACACCACGCCCACAAGTCCGACAACCATCCCGACCCACTGCAGCAATGAGACACGTTCGCGCAGCAGCGGCCCCGAGAGCACGCTGGTTGCCATCGGTTGCAAAGCCGTAATCAGCGCCACAATCCAGGGCGAAACCCCGAGGGCGATCGCGCCAAAGACGGCGCTAAGCCAGATGGCATGGGCGAGGAGTCCGATTAAGGCGGAGCGGGCGATCTCCATGCGATTGCTCAGGCGCAGCTCTCGGCGATAACTCAGCCACGCAAACAGCAACAGCACTACCAGGGCATAGCGAATAAACAGTAGTGTGAAGGGTCCCGCATAGGGCAGTCCATACTTCGCGCCAATGAAGCCGGTACTCCAGAGCACGACAAACAAGAATTCCAGTCTCACAATGCCCATGGATAGAGCCTCCTTAAACTGGGGGTAAAAGGTTCCTCAAGCTTCGGTCATATCGCTGTCAGGAATTTCAGCCGAACAGCATTGATTTGAGATGATTCTGCGGCTGAACTAGCTAAAGCTGGTTGGGGTCAATACCGAGTTCGCGGAGCTTGGCAAAGGCGCGAGTACGTTCCTGCTCGGCGCGAGTACGTTCTTGTTCAGCGCGAGTACGTTCCTGCTCGGCGCGGGTACGTTCTTGCTCAGCATAATCGCGTTCTTCAATAAACTCGGCAGGCTCCTTGAATCGCTCACCATTAGGGTAAAAGATGGCGAGTCCCTCTTCATCTAGCTCAAATCGAATCCCGAGGGTTGGCGAAATCCAGGGCAAATTCAATGGCATGACAGGCGTAAAGTCTTGATTGGGTACTGCCCGAAAAAAGCCAGAGAAGTCACGGGATTCCGGGTCGTAGAAGAACATTTCTAAGACACCGTATTTTCGGTAGAACTCCTGCTTACCCAGCATTTCGGTAGGGGTATTACTCTGGGACAAAATTTCGAAGACGACCTGCGGTGCAATGTTGTCCTCTTGCCATTGCTTGTAGCTGCGACGATCGCCAGCCGGACGCCCCAAGGCCACCATGGCATCGGGGGCTTGAGAAGGGGCAGGTGGTTCCTTAACCTGAACGGGGTACCAAAGCAAATCACCCGCGACAAAAGCAACTTCATCTTTTAATAGATGCTTGAGATTCGTCACCAAACAGACAATCCAGTCATATTGCACCGTATTCTCGGCCATGGGCTTGCCGTCTGAGTCAGGGTAGAGAACATCGTCCAGGGTAAGGGTGCGAACCGCAGTTGTACGTCTTCTCATTGCCGGCCAAGCCTTCTGCTTATGCAAAGATTCTTTGTGGGATGTCAGGATCATAACGTAGGGGATTCTATTCAAGTGGTAGAGTCGTGGCCTTGAAAGCGCGACCGCCTGAACACTTTTACAGCAGTTTCTCTACCACTGTCGCTGTATAAGGTTTGCCAAAATACTCCACGGTTACAGCGGTACCCGGTGTGGCATAGCTGAGGGGCAAATAGGCATAGGCGATACAGCAGCCCAAGCTATAGCCGTAGCCAGCACTAGTGACGTAGCCTAATACCTTGCCGCTCTGAGCCAACACAGGTTCCTTGCCCATGACTACCGCTGTCGGATCGTTCAAGGTCAAGAAGCAGAGTTTGCGAGTGGCGTACTCCTTGCGCTGTAGGAGGGCGTCTTTGCCGATGAACTTGCCTTTATTGGGTCGCACGGCAAAACCTAACCCCGCTTCGTAAGGATCGTATTCGGTGTGGATGTCGGCTCCCCACAGCAAAAAGCCCTTTTCCAGACGCAGGGTTTCAAAGGCTCCCAGGCCAGCAGCGATGATGCTATATTCCTGTCCAGCCGCCCACAGCAAATCCCATAGCTTCAGGCCCGATTCGGTAGGCGCATAGATTTCCCAGCCTTCCTCACCGACGTAGGACACGCGTGAGGCAAGTACTGGAATATTGCCGACGTAGAACTGCTGGTGGGTGAAGAAGCCAAAAGTGGCCTTCGACGTATCCATTCCCGTTAATGCTTGAAGGACGGCGGGAGCCTGCGGTCCCCACAGCGCCACACAGCAGTAGCTAGAGGAGACATCGGCAATACGAACGGAACCATCGGAGGGCAGGTGCGATCGCATCCACGCTAAGTCATGCCCGTGCACCGAGCCACCTGTCACAACCCAATACTTCTCCAGCCCCAAGCGACTCACCGTCAGGTCACACATGATGCCGCCATTATCATCCAGCATGGCGGTGTAAATGACCTTGCCGACAGGCTTATCGACGTTGTTGGCACAGAGATTCTGCAAATAGGCCACCACGCCGGGACCGGTAACTTCGAATTTGGCAAAGGGCGTGAGGTCGTAGAGGGCGACGCGATCGCGGGTGGCCAAGTGCTCAGCTCCCTGGATTGGTGACCAGTGCTTCGCTGCCCAGCCCTCTCGGCGCGGCATGGTGTACTCATCTAACAGCCCGATGTTGGCCTTGAACCATTGGGGTCTTTCCCATCCGGCACTGAAGACGAACTGCGCCCCGAGTTCCTGTAAACGGGGATAAAACGGACTGACCCGCAATTCGCGTGAGTGGGTCTGCTGATCGAGCGGATGGATGATGTCATACACCTCGTCGTACTGCTGGGCTCCGGATCGAAGAACGTAGTCGGGACTCTTGCAAACATCGGCGAAGCGATGCATATCCAGTTCATGCAAGTCAAAGTTGGACAGACCGGTTGTCATCAGGTCCGCCACGACCTTGCCGACGCCCCCGCCATGCGTTACCCACACCGCTTCGGCCACCCAAAAGCCCTTCACCTTCATAGACTCGCCAACGACGGAGCCACTATCGGGTGTAAAAGAGAACATGCCGTTGATTTTGTAGGGCAGTTCTGCAGTTACCAAGGGCGGAAAGAGTTCCTTCGTCGATTCCCAGGCAGCGGTAAAGTGCTCCTCCGTGAAGGGCTTGACCGAGGGCATCACGGGTGCTTCGGCATAAGGCAGAATGTTGTCTGGGTCGACGAGAAGGGGCTCGTGCTGGTAGGAGCCAATGCCCCAACAATTCTCATGCTGACGAAAGTACATGGCGTGATCCTGATGGCGCACAATCGGCTGGGTAACCTCTTCGGTTGCTGCTGCCAGTTCGGCAATCGGCCCAGTCTTCACATATTGGTGCTGCACGGGCGTGAGGGGAATACTCTCACCCACCATGCGACCAATGCGCGGTCCCCAAATCCCGGCACAGACCAGCACCTTGTCCGTGGCGATGCGGCCTTTGTCCGTCAAAACCGCCTGCACCTGACCATCCACCACCTCGATATCCATCACCGTGGTATCGCCGTAGAAGTCAGCCGCCCCAGCTTCCTGCGCGAAGTTTGCCAGGGCTTGCGCAGCTCGTAGGGCCTTGGCAATGCCGTCGGTTGGTACGTGGTACGCGCCAAGAATCTTAGTTTCGTCAATGAGGGGCACCTTTGCCTTCACCTCTGCTGGCGTTAACAAGCAGGCTCCCTCAATGCCCCAAGATTTAGCCCAGCCCAGCTTCCGCTGCAGCTCTGCCATGCGCTCGTCGGTGTAGGCAACTTCGATGCCGCCAACAGAATAATAAGCTGGTCCTTCTTCGGTCTTGAGCTGGCTGTACAACTCGACGGTGTACTTTGCCAACAAGCTCATAGTTTTGGAGGGATTGGTCTGGAACACCAGTCCGGGGGCATGGGAAGTCGATCCGCCCGTGGCAAACAGCGGCCCCTGCTCGACCACGACGATGTTTTTCCAGCCCAGCTTAGTGAGGTGATAGGTGGTGCTACAGCCGACAATGCCAGCACCGATGACGACGACAGCGGCTTCGGTTTTCATAACTTTTTATCCGTTGGTGGTTCTTGGTTCTTAGTTCTTAGTTCTTGGTTAATCGTTGATCGTTGTTGGTTGAGTTGGGGTGAGGCATTTGGAGCGTAGAGTCTCGATGTGTGTGTAATACGGGCCAAATGCCTC
Organism: Cyanobacteria bacterium J06626_18; assembly: GCA_038523735.1. GTDB lineage: Bacteria > Cyanobacteriota > Cyanobacteriia > Phormidesmidales > Phormidesmidaceae > SIO1E4. The sequence goes on from JBCBJE010000215.1 coordinate 7,576, forward strand.
GCCCTTACAGGATTTTGCTTC
>JBCBJE010000216.1:0-7592 GCA_038523735.1 Cyanobacteria bacterium J06626_18
ACTGCAGTCGCTCCCCCCACCCGCCCCGCCCCACCCCCACCCCGAGCGGTTACCCCTGCACCGCCCCCTCGGCCTGCCGCCGTGCCGCCGCCCACGCTATCTAGCCCGTCTCAACCGGAACCAGACCCCATCACCCCAGCAGAACAGATGGAGGAGTCCTTAGCGCAATGGCAGACTTTATCGCAATTGGGCAGCTACCGGCGATCGGATCAAGCAAGCGTCGCGAGTTCATCACCGGCTAATGCTGCACCGCCCGCGATCGCCCAAGTTGTTCCCTTTCAGACTCCAACGGTTGCTCAACCAGGCATCCCACCCCAGCCAGCAGCCCAGATTCAGACAGGGTTGCCGCTGCCACTTCAAACAGCGCAATTACCTACTAGCAACAATCCCGCCTTAGCAACCAATCCCGTTGTCTACCCTACGGCACTCAACTCCAGTGTGCAGCAGGTTGCAACACTTCCCTCGGCTTCATCACTGCCGCCTAACGAGTTTCCTACTGCACCCACTGCACCGACCAATAACATAACCGGCAATGGCATACAGCCGCCCCCCCAAGCGGCTGCGCCAGGGCCTTTAGCGGCTGCCGAAAATCGGGTTTTGCAGGGTATTCCTATCCGTCGCGCCAATATTGGCCTAAGTGCATCCGGTGTATTGACAACGCCGATCGTCGGTACTGAGACAGATACAGACCAGCGATTTCTCGTTACATTGGTCACGCCGCTGGTCAATGAAGATGAGCAGGTCTTACTAGACACAAATACGCCCATCGTTTTTCGCCTCAACACAATTCAAGAAAACGGCTTAATTGAAGCGGCCGCTATTTCCGTCGTCCAACATGGCGTCGAAATGCCCCTGCCAGCGGGAGCTTTGGTTTTACGCAGTGACAAAGGTCCATTAGTCGCCCAAAACGCCAGCGCCGATGGCGGCAGCTCGCGCCAGCTCGAAACTATGTTTTGGGGAGCCGTGGCCAAACTCGGCGAGACCATGGCTGGGTCGGGCGAAGAAACTACCTTTTTTTCAGATGGTAATTCGACCTTTAGCTCCACCTCCGATGATGGCGATGGCAATCTTTTAGGCGCTTTAATTCAGGGAGCCGCCAGTCCTGTTCTAGAACAGATTACGGCCGAAGTTGATCAGCGCCGTGCGGCTGCCGAGCAGACTGATCTAGCCAGTCTCTGGTATCTACCCGTTGGCAAAGACGTGCAGGTATACGTCAATCTTCCGATGGAGTTCCACTGATGCAAACCAAGTCGCTTCGAAGTGAGCTGCTAGGGACCACCTTATTCATCCTGTTATGGACGGTCCTACCGATCGCGCTTCTACCACGATGGACCGAATCAGCATCAGCTAGCGAGGGTGTTTGGCCGATTGAAGTAGGTACAACCCCGACCCTAGAACTGGCTGAAGGGTACGGCATCAATATCAGTTTTTTGCCGCTTGATGAAATCATCAATCAGGTTTGGCTAGACGACCCCAGTTGGATTGTGATTGACGCCAACGGATGCCTTGCTGGGTTAGGGGCTGATCGCGATTGCCAAGAACGGCCCGCTCAAATTTTACACTTACGGCGCATTGAACCACTGACGCTCCCCGGTCTGCCAACGTCACCAGACGCCCAGCTTACAGTGGTTACTCAAACAGCGACCGGAACGGAAAATATTTACGTATTTAGAATTGCGCGCGGTGGTGACCAACGACCTCATTACCACACCGTAGAAGTGGTTCCTGTTGCCAATGAGACGTTTGCGACAGTTGACCTGACCGCTGTTCAACTAGGGCGCGATTGGGCGATTGAACAAGGCTGGCTAGAGCCCGGCGATATGCTGCATCAACGGATTGAGCGTTTTTTAGACCTAGCTAATACCCAATCAGCCCCATCCGCAGCCAAAACAGCCGGCATTTCACTTGAGCTGGTTACCCGGCTCGAGCAATTAGGTCTGGCGAGTCTTCCCCCAGACGCTTCCAACCCTTCCCCAGGGGCGTTTCCAGAATTGCATCAAGGTAATGGAGGCAATCCAGATGCCCCCGAGCCAAACTCCATGGAACTAACTCCGCAAGAACTGTAGAACGCCTTTGGAGGTAAGCAAATGATGAGTTGGATCGTACGTCGCCCCTTTTTAGGGAGGCGATTGTACTACTTTTTAACCGGCCTGGGACTTGTGTTCTTATTATCGGGAGCGCCAGTAATCGGTCAATCACAAGCATCCTCAAACACTACCCCCAGCTTGCTCACAACCGCATACACGACCGACACTGGGGAGCCTGTCTGGGCACTCGACCCTAATACCATCACATTTCAGCAGTTGCCCGCATTTAGCAGTGCTGGATGCATTAGTGAACCGTCGACGAACACATCTTCCAGGTGCTACGAAACTGGCCAAGCCCCCTTCGAAGTTCTCGCGCTGGGAGACATTCAAGACTTTGGCTCGCCAGAACTTACGTTCGATACTATCTACGCACCTCAGGGAGTCGATCCAAGTCAGATCTCCCTGGCGGAAGCAGGGCCTTTAGTCACGACTCAGCCACTCGGCACGCTTGTGGAAGCCGTACCTCAGCTCAGCCAGCAGCGACTGGGGAATTTGCCGCTCTTTGAGGCAGTTCTGGAGCCCATTGGCACCTTTGATCCTGATGCTACCCTAGCGGACATTTTGGATCAATATCCGCAAGTAGCCCCTTTGACCCTGGAGAGCGTACCAGGGCTAGAAAATTATCTAATTGCCGATGTTCCCAATCTCGACATTGCGTCCTTTGGCAACTTTGAAGACTGGCAGTCGGTGCCCCTTGAGCAGGTAGGTGGGCTTGGCGACCTAACCTGGAGCCAATTTCCGAATCCACCTGTGCCGACAAATGCCGTCGTTGCTCGCCTTGACTGGGTTCTTGGTCCTGCTGACGGCGGCCTGAATAACCAACTGGAAGCGCGCGGATTTACAGAGGAGGAAGTCCTCAGTGGGGGCAATGAGTCTGGTTTCAATGCCCCCTGCGAAGATGTGTGCCCACACTTTGAGGTAGTGCATCCGCAGGGCTCACGCGTGCGCTCAAATTTGAATGGCAAAAAGTGGATCAGTAAAGCTCAAGAGGTAGAGGGTGGATTTGGCATTCTCGGCGAGCTTTTTCCCTACGAACCTACCGGCCTCCAACCGTTTGGCGACGGCTTTAAAGTCGTTTTAGCTAGCGTTAATGAACAAAGGGATACGGTCGACTTTGAGCTATATTTCCGAACCTGTAAACGAGGGGTTCCTGATCTCGGCTGCAGTGCTTACTTTATTGGCGGTATTCCTATCGGCAGTGTCAAGGTCGGCGATTTAATCTTGATCCACACACCCACCAATACCGGCACACCACCGTCGGTCCCGACGGAAATCGCGCGTCAGCAATGGAATTCGTTACAGGCAAGTTCCGTGGGTACTCCCGACCAAACGGATTCAGACTCCCAACAACCTCCCAACACTCGCCGTCCAGACAATAGCGGCGACCCAGTTGCGCGCGCGCCTTTTACCTCTGAAGACCCGTTTACCACGTCTCCGGCTGAGACCGTTCTAGCCTCCCTCGCCAGTGCTAGAACTGAGGGACAAATCGGTCCCCGCCAGTGCGATAGTGCTGGAAATTGTTCTGTCTTGGTGGGGCTTTACGGAGTGCCTTCGAACGATGCGGGCTTCCATCAGGCGGCTTCGCCGACCCTCAAAAACAGCCTCGCCCAGTTAGCGCAAGGGACTCCTGTAAGCCCCCAAAGTGCCAACCCAAAAGCCGTTACAACCGTAAGCTATACCGCTAATTCCCAGAATGCCAAAGTCAACGGTATCAACCTGCGCGAGAAGTTCAAAGAAGAGTTTCCGGATGATGGCAAGGCGATCGCGTTGGCCTGGCTGCAAAGCGTAGCCGATAAGTTAACGGCAACCTACCCAACCCCCATCACAGCTGAGCTTTTGGCCCAGTCAGTCATGGGTGGCACCCACCTACCGACTGATCGAACGGATGGCTACGTGCTCGATACCAGCACTCTCAACCAAACGACCCAGGAGCTGCTCCAGTCAACCGTTCCTGCAACCTCACTGGATCAAATCTCACGTTCACACCTTCAGTAAAGACAAGTCAGGAGGAACCCGCAATGCCACAGGTCTTTACAGCACCTGTTAGCGCCCTAGCAGGTCAGTTAAATCGGTTACCCCGAATGACAAAACTGATTGGCCTGGGGGGTAGTTTCTTGCTCATGTCGGGCCTTTCACTGAAGCTCATACTTGGGCCCGACCCCGCAACCAATCAGTTTGTAGCTGCGCACACCGTCGTACCCAAGCGCTTGTTGAATCAGGCGATCGCCGAAAATTACCTCGATCCTGGCAATGATCCGCTTGATCAAAAAACCATCGAAGTTATGAAGGTATCCGGGCAGTCCGGCCCCACCTTCTACATCTTCGACTTTCAGACACCCAAACTCTGTGGCATCGCGGGCTGTCTTTACAGCATTTACACTCGCAAGGGCGATCGCGCCCTCAGCCTTTTTCTGCACACCAATCTGCCCAAAGGAGTTCCCCTCTTTCAGGCTGAGTCTCAGACCTCATCAGGACTTTCCTGTCTTCTTGTGCGCCAGCCTGACCCCGCTGCTGATTTACAAAATCCAGCCACGGTCATTGCAACGCAGTACTGCTATCAGCACGGTACTCAGGAGTTCATTAGCCAGGTGCAGTACCAAGAGCAAATCCTTCGTCCTGGCGAAGAGCCAACACACACGTCCCTTTAAAAACCCTCCCTGACCAAACATGCTATGAGTACTCCTTCACAGCCAACTAAGTTTCTGGCTCAAACCTCTGTCCCCGCTGACTCAAACAGTCTGGAGCCCGTAATCGGATTATTCAAATCCCAGAGCGGCGCCGTTCTCATTGGCTGCCTGGCCATTGTCTTGCTTTTATCGTGGTTAGGCCGGGGCAACCAGAAAGGAGTGCTGGGCACCGCCTTTTGGGGAGGGAGTAAAGAGAAAGCCAAGGCCAAAAAAAAAGCCAAGCAACAAATGGCTACCATCAAGCGCAATAGTGTTGCACTTTACGTGGGTACCCCCCCATTCATGCAAGACCGACTGGAGCAAACCTGGCAGCAAAAAGGGTTAATGACCCCTGAACCCAAATGGAAAAAGCAGCTACAGGGATCTTTAAAGGGGAACTCCAGTACGCTCTATCTACCCGATGCCCAACGCGGCATTTCCGTCTGTGGCGCCGCCGGCAGCGGCAAAACCTTCAGCATCATTGATCCTCTGATCCGCTCAACCCTCGACCAAGGGTTTCCGATGGTGCTTTACGACTTTAAGTATCCCGCTCAAACCAAACGAGCCGTTGCCTACGCGATGAAACGCGGCTACACCGTCCGGGTATTTGCCCCGGGCTTTCCAGAAACTGAAGTTTGTAACCCCCTCGACCTCGTCCGCGATGAAGAAGACGCCATTGCCGCCGGTCAACTCGCCCAGGTCATTAGCAAAAACTTTAATAGTGGGGGAGGTAAGGGCGATAAGTTCTTCGAAGAAGCTGGCGACAACCTGATCGAGGGAATTTTGCTGGTCACCAAAGCCATTGGCCGCATGGTGAATGACGATAGCTTTTGCGATCTGATGATGGCTCAAGCTGTGCTGAGTTTAGACCAGTTACCTTACCGTTTAGAACAAGCTACTAACGACGGCACCCTCAATGTTTGGACCACACGCCCCCTCAGTCAACTCGTTTCTGTGAAAGAGAGTGAGAAAACGGTCGCGGGTATTTTGGCGATCGCCCAGCGCATGTTTCTAAGATTTCTCAAAAAAGACTTTATTGGTGCTTTCTGCGGTCCCTCAACACTGCCCTTAGATCTGGATGGCAAGCAGCTCCTCGTGTTTGGGCTCGATCGCAACAATCGCGACATTGTCGGTCCATTACTGGCGGCCATCATGCACATGGTAGTTACCCGCAATGTCTCCCGCACCGTGCCTCGAACCGATCCATTAGTCGTCGCGCTTGACGAGTTACCCACCCTATATTTACCGCAGCTAGTCAACTGGCTCAACGAAAACCGTGAAGACGGATTCTGCGGCATATTGGGCTATCAAAACATTGCCCAATTAGAAAAGGCCTACGGTAAAGAAATGGCCCGAGCCATTTTCGGGGGTACTGCTTGCAAGTTTTTATTTAACCCGCAAGATGTCGAATCTGCCAAACTGTATGCCGACTATCTGGGCGAACAAACCATTCAATACAAATCTAAATCGCGCAGCACCAGCGGCAAGAGTGGTTCATCTCGTAGCCAAAACGACAACTATCAAAAACGCCATTTACTAGAACCTTCGCAAATGTTGAAGTTGGGTACTGGGCGCAGCGTCATTATTAACCCAGCTTTACAAAGAGCGAATGAAGCTTATGTGCCGTTGCTCCAAAATATTAAGGTTCCAAAGGCTGATATCGCTGAAATGAACTGGTCTGAGGCGAAGTGGGATGAGATTCGCAAACGCCTCATAAATCGAAATGGTGGCGAAATTTCCGATGAGTTAAGACGACAACAGTTTGAGGAACGTCGTGAACTGGCCGAAAAACTATTTCCACTCCCAGAGATGGAGGAAGTCCCTGCCCCCTATGCCAGCTCCTAACAGATGCAATCGTTCAACACCAGAATTTCTCCCAGGTGTACATGCATAGACAAAAGTCGTGATCAACAAGGAATGCCAAATGAATAGCTCTCAACACGAAAACAATCGTCGCCCCAAGCAAGGAAGAATTGCTCTAATTACAGCCCTGCTTCAAGAAAGTATGCCTAACGGGTCTATGCATGGACTCCCCAAGATTGCTTCAGGAAAAGACTGGCGATTTGATTTTTTAGGTGCCGTGGGTCAAGGCTTAAATGCTAGGCAGATTAATATCTTCCAGCAGAATCCGGTTGGCGAATCTAAGTTGCTGGTATCTATCAACTTAGACACTGGGAAGATTGTCTTCGCAAGTTCTCTATCGCTTGAAGAGAGTAAAGGATTACTGCAGGAGCTCACTGACGCTTTAACCGGGAAGAAAGCTCAGCTCTCCCCAAAGTGGCGCGGGATCAACATCGCAAAAATAGACCTAGAGAGTAATACAAAGCCACTACTCAAAACTAATCAGCAAGGCATAATCATTTTCATTGGAGCCCTAGAAGATCAGGATGAAAGTATAGAAGAAGATGCCAGTGAGAGACGACTTTTGGCAAACATGAATCTCAAGATGTCAAAAAAAAGTAAGCTGCCAGTAAACCAACTGCCATCAACAGTTTCTGGGTCAGATTCAGAAATCGTCGATCTATCACCACAGATGCAGTTAGCATTCATACGCAGACTGAATCAGCTCGTAAAGCTACTGAACTGTCAGCAATACAACTCTCAATTCGACACTTTTTCACCTCAAAAGGTAGGCCAGCAAACTCTGAATGATTTGTCCATCACCCTTCATCACATAGCTAGCAAAGTAGCACGGCAAAATTCTCAACCCAGGGGATTGACTGTCAAGAAGACGCAGTGCAGTGATTCACGCGATCCATCACTCTACCTTAATGTTATGGCCATCCAGATATCACAAGTTGCTCGTCTTGTAGCCAACATGAGAACTCTACAAAACGGC
>JBCBJE010000217.1:0-7550 GCA_038523735.1 Cyanobacteria bacterium J06626_18
GGGTTTGTGGAATCTGAACCAACGGGAGCATTGAAGTTTCTCCACAGCCTACTCAGACTTATTCTCTACCACCACAAACCCGTCGCTTTTATTCTCTCCTCAGAACATGCCAAGTCGTGTGTTTACCGCGCTGTATCTTTGGCGACGAGACTTGCTGGCAAATATGCTGGCCCATGCAGTGCTGGCTATGATTCAACTATCTGCGATTGGGTGAGAGCGAAATTCCTTTCTCGACTAAGGCGTGAATATAAAGCTTTGAACTCAAACAAATACCTGTTTCCAAAAGCTGATAATTTCTGCCCAAGCGTCGTCGGTTGCCACGGGATCAAAGCGATAGCCGTCGTCGCGCATGAAAGTATGGTTGGCCTCATAGAGCAGGGTTTGATGATTCGTTCCAGCTTGATTCAGCGCCTGTGAAATCGTGTCGCGTCCCTCGGGCGGAACATGCGGATCCAGGGTGCCGAAGATCGTCAGAATCTGTCCCTTAATTTCGCTGACGCGCTCAATTGTGTCAGCGGTGCCGCGACCCAGTTTGCCGCTGTGAATCCCCGTCGGATAACAACAGGCTGCCCCTTTAACATCAGGCTGTAGTGCGCCCCGAAAGGCTAGATGCCCACCAATGCAAAATCCCATCGTACCGATATGTTCAGGGGTAACTTGCGGATGGGACTTGAGCCAATCCAGAACAGTTCGGGTGTCGGCATCATACTCCGCAATTTCGGTGCGGCGAGCATTGTCGTTGCCGCGCAGTCGGCCCAAATCAGTGGGTTCGATCGCTGCCCCAATCGGCTCTAGACGATGGAAAATCTCCGGAGCCGCGACAACATAGCCATAGCCTGCCAAGCGATCGGCCAGCAGAGTGATCGGACGCCCCAGCTGATAAATATCCGAGTAGAACGCAATCCCCGGATAGTGTCCGTCGGGTTCAGGACTGGCCACATAGACTCGCATCAAACTGTCATCCACAGTCAAGCCAATATTTTGTCGTTTTATCTGCACGAGCTAGCTCTCCTTCAGAAGGTTTGGACCTGTAATTTAAGCCTGATTTACGGTGGCGAGGCCAGCTCCCGAATAGCGCAGAAAATGGAGGCTACTGTAAAGATGAAATGCGGCATCCCAGTTACTAGGTTTAGTTCTTGGCAGATTGAGGTGGGGCTTCAACACCGGAAGTAAGTCTAGGTATTCTAGGCTGCCTTCGCCAAACTGAGTGAACCCAGTGTGGACGGGAGTCTTGACTTGTTCTCGAATATAGGCAATTAGCGCATTCCACTGAGGGCGGGTAGAAAGGGACCTATCTGGAATCGTGCCGTCGTTGGGTAAAGGATTGCCTTGGCGATAGTCGTAGGTGCGATCGCAGACCCTCAAAATGCACCGCCGTTTGTGAAAGTGCAGGTCGATTACCTCGGCATAGTCCTGGGTCTTTTCCTTACGCTGCAGCTTCCGAAACGCATCCGTATCAATCACCGATTCAAACAGCGGCAGTTGACCCGTCACAATTTGCGAGACTTCCGACCATGCGAACGCGATCGCGCCCATCTGCCCATCCGCACTCTGGCAAACCACCTCAGCCTGGGGCTGTACCTGGCGAAAATGCTGAATCCGAAAGACCTGCAGCGCCTTCACATCGCCATGCTTGACCCAAAAAGCGGGAACCTCAGCTTCGGTCAGAGCCTGACTGTAATACTGCATCTCCCCCAACGCACCGACGCGATATAGCCGCCATCCCTTGCCGGGTAATTGTAATCTAGCGGTGTAGGCATCAATCTTCATGACTTTTGCCAGACCCTGAGCCGTCGCTTGGCGCTGCTCTCCTGGCACCGGCTCCAGGAAAAGCAGCGCCGGGTCCTGGCTATCGGGTTGGGCCTTAGCTGTTTCCAGTGCCTCTTCCTGCGCTTCCTTGAGTTGGGTCTGAACCCGCTGAATACCCTGTCGTGCCTGTCCCATCAGTTTCGGGTTCGTCGATTGGCGCAACAGCTTCAGATATGTTTTCTCTGCCGACTCCCAGCGCTCCGTCGCTTCCTGATACTGCCCAATCATCAGCAATAGCCAAGGATTCTGGGGATCCTTCTCTTTCCACTGCTGCAACAAAGCAGCGGCTACTCGGAAATCTTGCTTATTCAGCGCAGCGGCGATCGCTTCTTGCATCACTTCAGAGTCTCCCTGCGGATGGGACGGCTCTATTTTAAGCATATACGGAACAGGGAACAGGGAATAGGGTGTTAATCGTTCTTTGCTCTTTGCTCTTTGCTCTTTGCTCTTGGTTGATAGTTGATGGTTAATGGTTGGTAGTTAATCGCTGGTAATTGTTAGCTGGTAATGGGTCATGTGACTCCCCATCCCCCCATCTCCCCATCCCCTCATCTCCCCATTCTCTCCACCCTCTACTCTCACAAAAGCCTCAACTGTCGCGACGCCTCATCCACTGCTTCCTGCCCCGCTGCCGGAGCTTCCGCACTTGCCGTTTGCTCGAAGGGGGTTTCGGTGAGTAGGGCTTGGGCCGCGGCCATTAGGTCGTTGGCAAGGTCGGCGAGGTCTTCGCGGTTGGCGAGATAAGTTTGCAGGGCTTCGAGGGGATCGAGGCTATTTCCGGCGGCGAGTTCGGGGAGGCGCGATCGCGACTTTTGGGTGACGATTTGGGGATGGATTGTGTAAGTGTGAGCGGCTGTCAGAGCTTCGTACAGGGCAGCGTTATCCAGGGTATCCACTTGGGTGGGATACAGGGTGTACATCACCCGCACGACGGCATCTTGGATAGTGTGTTGAGCCAATGCCGCCAGCAAATCTGCCTGAGGCGAGTCGGACGTAGTGAGGTCGATGGTCACGGTGATGAACGATCGCACCGGCAGTGGACAAAACTCGATGTGAGTATGACCGCGATCAACCGTTGCCCAAACGTAGCCCTTTACTTCGTCGGCTTCGCTAAAATCCACCCGCTCAATGCTACCGGGATACACCACCGGGGGCAATTCGCACAGTACCTGATGGCGGTGAACATGGCCCAGGGCTATGTAGTCGAAACAGGGGCGAGCCAGCATTGCCATGGGAACGGTGAATCCTTTGCCGACGGCGAGAAATCGCTCGGCTCCATAGGCGGCGGTATCGGTCATTAAATGGCCGAGCAGAATGGCGGGAACGTCTGGATCGAGGCAACGAATCTCTCCTTCCAGAGCAACGCGCAGGCGATCCAGCAACTGCTGGTTGACCTCAGCCATGGAGAGTCCTTCCATCTCGGGGCGAGTAAGTAGGGTAGAGGGTGTTAGCCAGGGCAGGGTAATGACTTGCATCGGGCCATTGCGGGTTTTGATGTTGTGCGTTTCCAGGCGATCGCCCACAATCACACCCGGTACCCCCAACGTCCGGTAAATGCAGAGGCTAGCCCCTCCTTGCCCTTGAGCATGCTGATCATGGTTGCCGACCAGTAGCACGGTAGGAATGTTGGCATCGGCGAGGCGACGAAACTGCCCGGCAAAGGCCTGTTGTACCAGGGGCGGCGGCACGGCATCGGGAAAAGCATCGCCGCCAAAGAGGACGAGATCGGCAGGTTCTGCGATCGCTCGATCAATACAGCGGCTCAGGGTCGCTACGAAATCTTCGAGGCGGGTATTGAGTCCGGTATCGGGATTGATGCGTCCGTGGCAAAAGCCACTCCCCATATGGATATCGGACAAATGTAGAACAGAAACCATCAAGTAAACCGCTGGGAGTACGAATGCACCCCTATAGTACTGAGCTATTCATAGACTGGATAGTATTCGCCCTCTATTCCGCATTTTGGCTTGCAAAGTTGCGAAAGAGTTACACCACCCAAACACCCTTCCACCCTTATACTCTCAGAGATGATTCTCTACTCAGAGAAATACGCGCCATGCCATAGAAAATCATCCATACCCTTATGCCTCAGGCCACTGCGCCGCCCGATCGCGAATTTCCTCTAATTCCTCTGGCTTCATTTTGTCCAAGTTTTTCAGGATAAAACTCATCCGCCCCTGAGACTCGATCTTGTCACGGTGACGAGCCATAAAATCCCAGTAGAAGAAGTTGAAGGGGCAGGCATCGTCGCCCGTGCGTTCCTTTTGCTTGTAGCGACAGCCTTTGCAATAGTCGCTCATGCGGTTCACGTAGTTGGCTGAAGCGGCGTAGGGTTTGGAGGCGAGAACCCCACCGTCGGCGAACAGGCCCATGCCCAACACATTGGTCTGCATCACCCAGTCATAGGAATCGATGAAGGCCGCGTGGAACCAGTCCTCTACTTCCTGCGGCTGGAGTCCTGAAATCAAGGCGAAATTGGCGAGAATCATCAAGCGCTGGATGTGGTGGGCGTACCCCGTGCGGCGGATTTGGTCGATCGCCTGATGCAGGCAATTCATGTCGGTTTCCCCACTCCAGAAAAAGTCCGGCAAAGGGCGATCATGCTCAAAGTAGTTGCGCTGAAAATACTCGTCATCCACGTGCCAGTAGAGGCCACGCATATATTCGCGCCAGCCCATTACCTGACGGATAAAGCCCTCGACGCTATTTAATTGCAGGTTTCGTTCTTGGTAAGCCTGTTCGACGGCGGCAATCACCTCTTGAGGTTGCAGCAACCCGATGTTGAGATAAGGGGATAACAGTGCATGCCACATTGTATCTTCGCCTGTGACCATGGCGTCCTGGTAGGGGCCAAAGGTATTGAGGCGAGTCTCGATAAAGTGGTCGAGTACTTGCAGCGCTTGGTCGCGGGTGACAGCCCAGTGAAATGGTTGGGATTCGCCAAAGGTGGAAAAGTCGGCTGCGTCTACTGCCTCAATCACAGCCTGAGTTGTTTCATCCGGTGCGAAGGTCAGTGGTTCCGGCGTGTTGAGTTCTCCTTTGGGTGGCTTACGGTTTTCTTTGTCAAAGTTCCACTGGCCACCGATAGGCTCTTTCCCCTCCATCAGCACACCCGATCGCTTGCGCCCCTCCCGATAAAAGCTTTCCATCAGTAAGCTCTTACGCTTGCTGGCCCACGTCTCGAACTCATCCACGCTCCAGAGAAAGTGGTTGTTCGGCGTTATTTCTAGGTCGCATGGCAAATCCAAATTTTGGAGGAACTGGGTAAAGGGGCGATCGCTCGGTTCCATTATCTTCAGCGTTGTAATGCTCTGATCGGCGATCCATTGGCGCAGTGGGGCTTCAAAATTCGCCGCCAGCTCGTAGGTGACTGACCAGCCAGCATTCTTTAGCTCGGCGGCAAAGTGGCGCATTGCCGACCAAATAAGAATCAGTTTTTGCTTGTGGTAGCGCCGCTGCTGCACATGCTGCAATGACTCAATCAAAATTACGGGGGTCTCCTTACGCGACGCTTCCTGTGCTGCCAGCGCGGATTGTTCCGGCCACAGCTGATCGCCCAAAACCCAAATCCCGACCGTCATTACTCTGCCTCTGCCAGTTATCACCTGTATTGTGACGAGTTTTAGCGATCGCTGCCGCAACAGTTTTTATGTTGATCTTCCTTACTCTGAAGGTGTCGGACTACTAGCCGGTCTTGCTGCACCTGTCACACGTCATCCGATAGGCTTAAGAAAACTAGGGACAGGGTTTATGGAGCACTTCAATACCTACGATTGGCAGGGCTATCGGTGTGCTTACGACTACTACGCCAATGATCCGTCTTCTCCCTTGGTACTCCTCACGATTCATCCAGTGGGTGTAGGGCTCTCGCGGCAGTTCTGGGATCGTTTTTGTCAACACTGGCAGTCTCAAGCAGGGGCCTGTCCTGTCTACAACCCTGACTTATTGGGGTGTGGTGATAGCGATCGCCCTCGTGTTGCCTACTACCCAGAGGACTGGGCTGCGCAATTACAGCACCTCATCGATACCGTCATTCAGCGACCGGTTGTCCTGCTAGTGCAAGGTGCATTGTTTCCAGTTGCCCTCAAGTTACTGCAGCACCCTGCAGGCGATCGGGCTATTCACAGGCTCGTACTGGCAGGGCCACCGGGATGGCCATTGATTACTCAGTCCTTCGGTTCCACTCGTTCCCAACTCCTCTGGAACCTTTTTTTTGATACGCCAATCGGCAACGCGTTTTTCCGTTATGCTCGCCGCGAAAAGTTTTTATGGTCCTTTTCAAAGCGTCAACTATTTGCCTCGGAGGAAGCAATCGATGAGCAGTGGTTAACGTTGCTACGGCAGGGAGCCGGCATGGATAACCGGCATGCCGTTTTTTCCTTTCTGGCTGGGTTTTGGCGGCAAGATTACACACGCTCAATTGAAGCAATTCGACAGCCGACGCTGGTCCTATTTGGGGAACACGCATCCGGTATTGACCAAGTGAGTCGTGCGGATGATGCTCAGAAACGCCTGCAGGATTATTTAGCACATTTGCCCCATGGCGAAGGCCATTTGATCCCAGGTCGTAACGTACTGCCTTACGAGACTACTGTCACCTTTACAAAGGTGCTCAAAAAGTGGCTGGTGGATCTGCCAGACTGAGGCCAGTCAATTTCTGTACGGACAAATCTGCCGAAGTGGAAATATGGCGGCTTAGGCAACCTTTGCTCGTGACAAACCGAAGATTTCTCCTAAACTTGAGTCATCAGGTGAGTACCAGGCAGTAGGTGACCAGTGGCGATGCCGCTACTGATTTTGGGCCGGGGCTTTCCAGAACTGCTGAGGTGCTGTACGGTCTGGATTGTCTTGTGGTTGCTGCTGCATTGCGCTAAAAGGTAAAGATATGGTCAAAGTGGTGTCTGTTCACTCCTTTCGAGGAGGCACCGGCAAATCTAATACGACAGCTAACTTGGCAGCGACGATCGCGCAGCGTGGCTACCGAGTCGGTATTGTCGATACTGACATTCAGTCCCCCGGGATCCATGTTCTGTTTGGCTTTGATGAAAGCCGCATGAATTTGTCTCTAAATGACTATCTGTGGGGTCGTTGTTCGGTCGAAGAAGCCGCTTATGATGTAGGGGACGTTCTGAAGGGAAATGGGACAAGCCAGACCGCTATCTATCTGATTCCTTCGAGCCTGAAAGCAGGCGAGATTGCCCGCGTCCTGAGGGAAGGTTACGATGTGGGCCTCCTCAACGATGGCTTTCAGGAGTTGACTCAACGCTTGAATTTAGACTTTCTCTTCATCGATACCCATCCTGGACTCAACGAAGAGACCCTGCTCTCGATCACGATTTCCGATATTCTCTTGCTTATCATGCGACCCGATCGGCAAGATTTTCAGGGCACTGCTGTAACGGTGGATATTGCCCGTCGTCTGGAAGTGCCCAAGATGCTGCTGATGGTGAATAAGGCGCTGTCCTCTTTCGACTTTGCCGCGCTTAAGTCAGATGTGCAAAACACTTATGGGGCTCCAGTTGCCGCGATTCTGCCGCTGACAGAAGAAATGATTCAGCTCGGCAGTAGCGACATCTTTTGCCTCTGTTTTCCTGAGCATCGTCTGAGCCGGATTTATGCGGATGTGGCGGATTTGTTGGTGGACTGAGGGAGGAGTGGGGGAGTAGGGGAGTAGCTGGGTGATGGGTAGTGGGAGTGGCAGACAGGAGAAAAGGCCAAAGGGAAAAGGCGAAGCCACTTGA
>JBCBJE010000218.1:0-7530 GCA_038523735.1 Cyanobacteria bacterium J06626_18
CTTGAAAAAGTTTTGTCAAACAAATTTACAAAAATATAATGATCTGACTTCTCCGAGACAAGATAGTCTTGGAAAATGTTCCCGGTCCAAAAAGCTAGCACGGCTGCATCCCTGACAGATTAAGATCGTTGCCCAGTTTCTTTTCAGAACATACTCGTTGCTACGGACCAATACTCTTATGGTTCAATTGACAGAACAAAGCTCTCTGGTTGGTTCACAGCCTGTACAGGTTTCGCCTAGAGGGTTCAAAGCCAATATTGAAGTTGTGCTGAATGCTCTAATTCAGCTGCGTCTTCCTGCGGTTGTTCTTGCTAAATTGCCTAATGGAAACAGTTGGCTCGAAGATCTGAAGCAGTACAGTCAAACGGTAGCACCGGCGCCTGAGATTTATTTGTTCAGCCGCCGTCCTGCAACTGCGACTGAATGGTTCATCCCTGTGCCGGTGCCAGCGGCTCACCCTATGCGTGGGGAATATAGCTTGCTGATCATTTCAGAGGTATTCAGCATTATGGTGATGGGGCATCGTGAGGAGGTTCCCATCACTACAGACGGCACTTCCTCAGACGCCGAAGCTCAGCAAGCAGAAGAGGGGGACAGTGCGACTCGGGTTAATCTCAATGTCACGCTGCGCCCGGCGCTGATCCAGACCAAACTTGATGAACTGCAACAGGCGATTCAGGCGAGCTTGATCGATTACCCTAATCAGCCTGAAGTAGAAGCCTTGCTCTCTGATTGGGATACGCGCCTACAAGTGACTGCACAGCCCGATTTAGTGCTTGTGGATGCCATGCTGATGCAGCAGGTGAAGCAGCAGGAGCGCTTGCGACAGCAAGCCCGACTATATCGTGACCAGGCTACTAATGCGTCTAGTCTATCAACGCAGAATGAAGCCTTGTTGAACACGCTGCGACTGAAGGACGATTTTCTGAGTACAGTGGGCCAGGAATTGCGCAGTCCCCTCTCTTCCATCAAAACGGCGCTGCCCTTGCTGGCCTCACCCATTTTGAAACCACACCAACGTCAGCGCTATTTGGAGATGATTCGCCAGGGGTGCGATCGCCAAAGCAGTTTAATCAATGGCGTCCTCAATTTGCTGCAGCTAGAGCAAAGTTTGGCAACAGCAACGCCTGAAGCTGTGAACCTGTTTGACGTGGTGCCCGGAGTTGTCAGTACCTATCAGCCCATTGCTCAAGAAAAAGGCATTCGCCTGGCTTACACCGTGCCGGATACCCTCCCGGCTGTTTGTTGCCCGGAAAGTTGGGTCCGTCAGATTGTGATCCATTTGCTCAACAATGGCATTCGCTACACCGAGCCGGGTGGGGAGATTTGGGTTACGGTGCAGTCAGAGACCGATGAATCAATCATCCTCAACGTCAAGGATACGGGCGTTGGCATTTTGCCCAATGATTTACCTCACATCTACGAACATTTCTACCGGGGACGGCAGCCGAACCAGGCCGAGGAAGGGGCCGGATTAGGCCTCACTATTGTGCAACAGTTATTGCTCTATTGCGGTGGGCAAATCAGTATCGAAAGTCAGCCCAATATGGGAACGCACATTAAAGTTAGGCTACCGGTTGACCATGGAGCCTAATGGGTCAATGGATGGACAGCCATTATTGACTGCTGTACCTTTGCGTTAGCCTAATCGGTGTAGTCGGTGCAAAGTGTGTTGCTATGTTCGCCCAATGCACCGTGCATGAGCGATTGGTGCCTGAGGCAATGGTATGAGTCATATTGTCGTAGTTGGGGCTGGACCCGCAGGAGCGGCGATCGCGCTACTCCTCGCTCGCCAGGGAATTCAGGTGACGCTCCTGGATCAGGAACCTGGCTTTGACCGCGTTTTTCGTGGCGAGGGATTGATGCCATCGGCTGTTGATGCCCTTTATCAGATGGGATTGGGCGATTGCTTCGAACAAATTCCCTCTCGAAGTCTGGATGGCTGGGATTTTTATGTGGATCAGCAGCGACAGATGCGGGTGTCTGAACCCAAAGCGCAATTAGCTGAGCGATCGCCCCGCATCGTCTCACAATCTGCCTTACTGGAATGGATTGTGAAACAGGCCCAACAGTATCCCAGTTTCAAGTTTTTACCGGGTTGGCAGGTCCGGGAGTTGATTCAATCAGATACCGGTGTCGAGGGTGTTCGAGCGGCTCATGGCGAAGAACTACGTGACTTTCAAGCCGATTTGATAATCGCTACCGATGGGCGCTATTCGCGCCTGCGTAAACAGGTTGGTTTGTATCTGCAGAAAGCCCGCACTCAGTTCGATGTGCTGTGGTTTAAGCTGCCCGCGCCTTCCGAACTGATGAGCGAAACGTTTTTCACAGCCTGCCTCCAGTGGGAGCGCCAGTTTGCGTTTTATCTGTCGTGGGACAAGCGGCTGCAAATTGGCTGGATTGTCGAGAAAGGGCAGGCCAAAACCATGCACGATCGCGACTGGATTGAAGAGTTTGCCCAAGCAGTCCCAGCTCCTTTAGCTGAGCACTTCCGTCAGCATCGCCATGAATTAGAAGGGCCAATCTTTCTTGACGTAATTGTCGGGGTCTGTGAGCAGTGGTCGGTACCGGGATTGCTGTTATTGGGCGATGCGGCTCATCCGATGGCGCCGAACCGGGCTCAGGGCATCAACATGGCATTGCGCGATGCGATCGTCGCGGCGAATCATCTGGTACCGCTGTTCAGTCAAGTTAGCCAAGCCCCATCGTCTTCGCAGCTCAATCAGGTATTGGAGCACATTCAACTAGAACGCTTGCCTGAAATTAAAGCAGCCCAGCAACAGCAACTGGCAGAATGGCAAAGGATTGCTTATTTCTGGAGTAATCGGTTTACCTATCTACAGTTCAAGCTTCTGTTGACCGTATTAGGCCGCTTTCGATTCACTCAAAACGCTTGGCTGGAGCATCAGCACGAGCTGCGCCACGGCGTCTTGTCAGTAGAACTTAAGAGTTGAGGCGATCGCGACTCTTCATTCTGATATCGATTTGATATCAATTCTGCTGGCAAATGCTGTAATAGAGCTTAGGCAATTTCTCGCATTCGACCCTCAAGTACGACTTGGGCGCAAAGGCAGAAGCCTATGCCCGTAGTCAAATCCGTGAATACTGGGTCCTCGATATCCCCAACCGTCAGCTGTGGATACACCACAAGCCTGTTAATGGGCAGTACCAGTCTGTCGTCAAGCGAGCCTCTGGACAAGGTTCACCATTGGCTTTGCCTCAGGTTTCCTTTGTGATGGCTCGTCTGACGCCCTAGCCCTCTCTTCACTCCTCCTTCTCTCCATCCCCTAGGGATGATCCTCTGCCAGAAGGAAATCCAGGAAGCTCCCATCAAAACCGGATTATGTCATGTCTCGACTCCGTTTCCCTTCACTCGACATCTCGGTCTTTCGCGACAGATTGAGATTCCTCATTGCGCTCCACTCCATTCGAAATGACATCATAAGTATTTCTCTCAATAGAGAATTATCCTATCCCTCCATCTCCCCCAACCTTGCTCAACCAAGACTCCGAAGGGTAAGCTCATACCCACACCTTTATCGGGGGTAGGGACTGGTTGTGACACTTTCAGAGCAGCGCCTTCAGGTCGGGAACTTGGAATGGTTCTATCGTGAGGCGACCCCGCTGCGTGCGAGTTCTGACTACCCGCCAGTCGTGTTTTTGCACGGAATGGTTTCCCAAAGCTACAGTTGGCGCCAGGTGATGCCAGCGGTAGCTGAACAAGGACTGCGAGCGATCGCTCCCGACTGGATTGGTCACGGCTTTTCTAGTTACCCGGAAAAGCGGGATTTTGCCTACACTGCCGATGCCTTCGTGAAAGCCCTAGCCGATTTCTTGGAGGCGCTTTCGGTGGAGCGGATGCATCTCGTTGTCCAGGGATTTCTAGGGGTGTATGGGGTGCTGTATGCCGTACGAAACCCGCAGCGAATTGCCAGACTGGTGATTGTCAATACGCCGCTTTCGCCTGAGGTAAAGCTACCTGGAGCCCTGAGTCGCATGAAGTTGCCCTTGGCCGGCGAAATGATGACCCAAGATCCGCTCCTGGTGGATCGTACGCTGGAAGGGGGGGGGCCTTACCAGGTCAATGACGAAGACCTGATGGTTTATCGCAAGCCGTTTCTTACAACGTCAGCCGCTGGGCGAGCTTTGTTGGGGACTCTACGGGGCTTTAAACTATCGGATACAACAACAGAAATTGCTAAAGAATTGAAACAATGGCAAGCGATGACTTTGCTGGTTTGGGGGACGGCTGATCCTTGGATATCAACCACTCTGGCGGAAACTTGGACGGCAACTATCCCGAACGCCGAGTTATCTAAACTAGATCAGGTGGGTCACTACGCCCAAGAAGATTGGGCTGAAAAGGTGGCGGAGGTTATTGTGCCCTTCCTCAGGCGTACGGAAGTTTCTTAAGGAGACTGCATGAACGCTGGCGATTTGTATCTACCCTCACCACATCTCGATTGCTGGTTTTTGACTCGGGAAAAATGCTGGTTTCCAAATTGGATGTGGTTTAGCTTCTTTAAGCGAGTGGTTTCTTCTGATTCTCCAGAAGGGCTATAACATGAGAGCGTTGTGAAGTAAGGCATCTGGACTTTCTAAGATGGCGGACTGGTCAAAAAATCCCTCCTCGGGCGGTTGGCATACCGTAGAATCAGAGAAAGCATTGGCCTTGCTTCAGAGCGATCACATCTGTGGGCTATCAGCTTCAGAAATCATTGCTCGCCGGGAGCAGGTAGGCGCTAACGTACTTGAAGAGGCCAAAGGTCGAAGCACCTGGCGGATTCTACTTGACCAGTTCACCAATATCATGCTGCTGATGCTGATTGCGGTGGCTGTGGTGTCGGGGATCTTGTCTATCCGAGCGAATGAAGTGCCTAAGGATGCGATCGCGATTTTTGCGATCGTCATTTTGAACGGAATTTTGGGCTATTTCCAGGAGAGTCGTGCTGAAAAAGCCCTGTCTGCTCTGAAGCAGATGGCTACTCCTAGTGTACGGGTCATCCGAGAGGGAAGACCTGTGGAAGTGCCCTCGCAGGACTTGGTGCCGGGTGATGTGCTGCTGCTGGAGGCCGGTATGCAGGTAGCGGCAGATGGGCGGCTGCTCGAAGCGTCGGGTTTGCAGGTGCGAGAATCGGCACTGACTGGTGAAGCCAATGCAGTGCTTAAGCACGCTGAAGGGATCCTGGCCGACGACACGAGCTTGGGCGATCGCACCAATCTCGTATTTCAAGGCACTGAGGTCGTGCATGGTCGCGGTACTGTTCTAGTGACCCAAACTGGCATGCAGACTGAACTGGGTCGCATTGCTGCCATGCTCCAGTCGGTAGAAAGTGAGCCCACCCCGCTGCAGCAGCGGATGGATCAGCTGGGTAACACACTGGTAATGGGCTCCCTGATTCTAGTGGCGATCGTGGTCATTGGCGGGGTTATTCAAGCGGGCTGGGAAGCCTTTGAAACGCTGCTAGAAGTATCGCTCAGTATGGCGGTTGCGGTAGTGCCTGAGGGACTGCCTGCCGTAATTACTGTGACGTTAGCGATCGGGACACAGCGAATGGTACGCCGTAACGCCCTAATCCGGCGGCTACCGGCTGTAGAAACCTTGGGATCAGTCACCACTATCTGCTCAGACAAAACGGGCACCCTAACCCAGAACAAAATGGTGGTGCAAACGGTGCAAACGGTTTCCTGCCAAGCTCAAATTACAGGGGATGGTTACGCTCCTGAGGGCACTTTTCAACACTCCGGTGACCCCCTGGAACCACTGAAGCACCCTGAGCTTGCCAAGCTACTGCTGTGTGGCCTGCTATGCAATGACGCTGTGCTGCAAAAAGAGCAAGGGGAGTGGGCTATCCTGGGCGACCCGACGGAAGGTTCGCTGGTTGTACTAGCCGGGAAGGCTGGTCTTAATCAACAGACTCTGATGGCACAGGTATCACGCGTTGCTGAGCTGGCGTTTTCCTCCGAACGGAAACGCATGAGTGTTGTGGTAAATCCTGCCAGCAGCGACATACCCACGCTGGCGTTACCGGAGCCAGCCAAAGAATCTCCCTATCTACTGTTCTCCAAAGGATCACCTGAATTACTTTTGGAACGCTGCATCCAAATCCAACAGGGATCGCAGGTAGTACCGTTAAATGACGCCATTTGCACTAGCGTGCTGGCCGACAATGAGGCGATGGCAGCCCAAGGTTTGCGGGTGCTCGGTCTTGCCTATGGCAGTTTGATGACAGCCCCCGACCCCGATGCTCCTGAAGACGATGTGGAACACGATCTGGTGTGGTTAGGGTTAGTGGGCATGATGGATGCGCCGCGTCCCGAAGCTAGAGAGGCCGTGGGCCGCTGTCAGCAGGCTGGTATTCGCCCCATGATGATTACGGGCGATCATCAACTCACTGCTCAGGCGATCGCGGCTGACATGGGTATTGCTGCCCAAAATGCCCGCACCTTGACTGGCAAAGAACTCGAAAAAATGAACACGGACGAACTGCAGCAAGCAGTACAAGCTGTGCCGATTTACGCTCGGGTTTCGCCCGAACATAAGCTGCGAATTGTTCAGGCGCTGCAGTCACAGCATCAAATTGTGGCCATGACTGGAGATGGTGTCAACGATGCTCCTGCCCTTAAGCAAGCAGACATCGGCATTGCTATGGGCATCACAGGAACCGACGTGAGCAAAGAAGCCAGCGATATGGTGCTGTTGGATGACAACTTTGCCACCATCGTCGCTGCAACTGAAGAGGGGCGCGTGGTCTACACCAACATTCGCCGCTTCGTGAAATACATCCTGGGGTCCAATATCGGGGAAGTTCTGACCATTGCTGCGTCTCCGATTCTGCTGCCTATTGTGGATGTACCACTGACGCCACTGCAGATTCTTTGGATGAACCTAGTAACCGACGGATTTCCGGCTTTAGCACTGGCCGTGGAACCCGCTGAACCCGATGCCATGAAGCGCCCGCCCAATGACCCTAAAGAGAGCATCTTTGCTCGGGGTCTAGGGGCCTATATGGTTCGCATCGGTCTAGTGTTCACGGTAATTTCGGTGACGTTGATGTACTGGGCTTATCACCACGCCACCAACCCAGATATTCCAGGCGATCCTGAGCGCTGGAAAACGATGGTATTTACAACGCTGTGTTTAGCTCAAATGGGACACGCGATCGCAGTTCGCTCCAATACCCAAATGACCTACGAGATTTCGCCAGTCTCCAACCCATTTGTATTCGTTGCCGTCATTCTCACTACCATCCTGCAGCTCATGCTGGTTTATGTAGAACCCCTGCGTAACTTCTTCGGCACCCACGTCCTCAGCCTCAGAGAGCTAACTATCTGCTTCGGCTTTAGTACACTCATGTTTGTCTGGGTTGAATTGGAGAAGTTGGTTAAGCGCTTTTTGAAGAAGGAGTCGGGAGCCATTAGGGAATAGGAGATGAGGGGTAGTAGGTAGTGAGAAGGGTAAGGGGGAAAGGGGAAAAGAGGGAGCAAAATCTTGTCAGGGCAAGGCATTTGGCCCGTATCCTCACCACA
>JBCBJE010000219.1:0-7529 GCA_038523735.1 Cyanobacteria bacterium J06626_18
CATAGGGAACATGTTCCCTATGTCAAAAATTCAACAACATCGGTGCTGTCCGGTAATAGACTGCCCAATACTGAGGGTCAGGCCGCTCTTGCCATTCGTTGCGGGTAACGGTCACCTCCATGATGGGGACAGAGATACCTTGATTTTCGCCAATGATAGTGACAACCGCTTCGGAGATGAGGGAATCGTTATCGAAAGTTTGCTGAACACCTGTCCGGGCAAGGGCTTCAGCTCGGCGGAGGAACGTGCTGTAGGTTTCTCCCTCAGCGCGAAATACGAATAAGCTAACGCGGGAGTTATTGATCTGGGCAGCTGCGGGTGTGTTCAGCCCCGGAGAAAGGACGATCGCACTTCCCAACCCCAATGTTAAGGACAATCCCCAAGCGGTGAATGCCGACGATTTCCAGATGCACCGATCATTTGATGTCCTTGCCTTATTCACACAGCGTTCCCAGCTTGTATTCACGGTTTCCATTCTCCCAATCGCCCCAAGTTGACACCGACAATTGCACCCACAAACCGCTTTTTAATTTAACGACCGCCACTGAAACCGTCAATCTATGCATCGTTTTGTGCAGGCTGTGGTATCGTCTGGTGTCACGGTCGCTAGCCTGTAGAGCATAGGGTCGCTGGCTGAAATACACGGTAAGTGACTTGGAATGAGTTAGGTGAAGGGCAACCAATGGCGAATCAGTGGGCTCTCCTTATCGGGATCAATCAATATACTGCGCTGCAGCCGTTAATGTATGCACAGGCAGACGCTGTCGCGCTCCGAAACTTCTTTGTTGATGAGCTGGGGATTCCAGTCGATCACTGTGTACTGCTGACAGACATGTCAGCGACGATTGAACCTTATGCTCATGCCCCTTTGCGGACGGCGATCGAAGCTCAGCTCCAGACGCTTTGCCAAGAGCGGGTAGAACCTGGCGACCTGTTGTGGGTGTTCTTCAGTGGCTATGGTCTAGCAAACAACGGCGAAGATTACTGGTTGTCTATCGATGCTGAACCCCTGAAATTGGCCGAAACGGCGCTCCCCGTTGCCAGAATTTTTGACATCCTCAAAACAGCCAGAACCGATCAGATACTCCTCACGCTTGACACCAATCGAAGCAAGGGAGCAATCGGACATCACAATATTGGGCAGCAGACCCTAGCCTTAGCTAACGATTTTGGCATTGCGACAATACTGTCGTGCCAGCCCGATCAGTATGCCTACGAGACCATGACCATTCGCCACGGGTTGTTTACGAAAGCCCTGTTAGAGGGGCTGCGCTATCACGGCTGTGTAACAGCATCACAGTTGGGTGCATATCTGGGCGATCGCGTACCGGAATTGAGCCAACACCACTGGCGTCCAATCCAGAATCCTGCTGCAGTGATTCCCGCCAATCGCAAGTTTATGATGGTGGTTCCTGCTGACGGAATCACTCGGTTACCGGTGACAGAAAACGTAGCCGCTGATTTCACAACTGCAGCGGATGACGAATTTCAGGACACCGATTGGGCCAATACGTACGGCTCGACTACCGCAACGCAAGCCATGGTGCCAGCCCCCGATAGGGAGCTATCCACAACCGCTGGCTCGAAGCGCGATCAAGAGTTCGTTGCTGTCGAGTCTCTCCCTGCAAGGAATCCGTCCGAAACCGTGGCACTTGTGCCTGTATCGACTCAGCCGGTCCAGGAAGACGAAGACGAATCGGCATCAGGAGGTTCCTGGAAATGGTTAGCTGCAGGTGGTCTCTTGGCCGCGCTCGCCGTAGTACTTTTCGGAGTCTTTAATCTGGATGAGTATTTACCTATTCAGTTTGCTCGGGTTGATAGGGCCGATGGCTCTACCCCTGCTACAGAGACGGCAGAAGGAGAAACAGCGGACGAGGCAGCCCCCAATGTAGCAGCAACCGAAAATACGACGGACAGTGGTGAGACAGCATCAGCACCCGAGGATACATCAGCCAATCCCGAAGCTGATGCCACAGCCGGAGAGCCGTTGTTCGATGCCACCGTAGATCCAACAGCGGATGGTGAGTCAGCGCTGCAGCGGGCTGAGGCGGCGATCGCTGCCAATCGCTATGGGGAAGCCCGAGCGTGGTTGGCAATAGTCCCCCCTGAACTTCAGAACGAGAACTATGAAACGTTGCGACAGCAGGCTAATAGCGAAGAGGCTAATGCCGTTGTTCGTAATCGGCAAATTTTAAGCGACGCTCGGCAAATTATTCAATCAACCTCAGCCTCGCAGCTAAACGATGCCATTGAACAAGCTCGCCAAGTTCCCTCTGATGATCCTTACTACGAGGAAGCCCAGGCCGATATCGCGCGCTGGAGTCAGATGATTTTGGACATTGCCGAGGGCCGCGAGAGTAGTGGCGACACCCGAGGAGCCCTATCCGCCGCTCAGTTAGTTCCAGAGGACCAGCCTGCGGTCTATCGCCTTGCCCAGCAGCGCATTGCCACCTGGCAGCAGCAAATTACCAACCAGCAACTGATTCAGCAGACACAGAATTCCCTACAGCCTGGACAGGCGAGTTCTTATCAGGATGCCATTACAGCGCTGAAGCAAATTACACCCGACCAATCCGGTTACGCAGTGGCACAAGAGCGTATCAGCGAGTGGAGTGAGGCTATTTTAGCGATCGCGCGCGACCGTGCTATCCAAGGAGACCTCCCAGGGGCGATCGCAGCCGCTCAATTAGTTCCTTCAGGAACCGAGGCATTTGCCCAGGCCGAAGCCGAAATCCAGCGTTGGCAAACGCAGTAGCTATGAAGATGCAACAGAGCGGCAATTTATTCGTTTATCCCACAGTGGCTGTTGACATCCTCAACAATCTCTGACTCCTGAACCGCAAGCTGATCGATTTGTTGCACTGCTACTCCAGTTTCAGCCTCTAAGGTTTCAATTCGTTCTGGCAATTGAGCCTCTGTTTCAGTTTCTGCCACGCCGTTCATCGCCGTCGCCACAGAGGTCAAGGCTTCATTGAATCCAGCGACCACCGTGGCATATTCATCACGATATGAAGATAGTTGCTCGTCGGATAACGCCAGTCCGCCCAAATCATCGACGAGCTCGTCCAAGCTCGTGGTCACGTTATCCACGGCATCAACATATTGCTTAGCCGCCGATTTAACATCATCCAGCGTCTCTGCTTGAGAAGCATTCTGCGCAAAATTATCAATCTCAGATTCGAAACTTGCCATGATTTCAGCGTTTTGGTTGACCGCTGCTGCCAACTGATTGCATTCTTCCACTAACGCTCCAGACTGCGCCTTAGCTGCCCAGGCAAGCGATCCCGAAAACACACAAAGTCCTGTCAGACAAGGAACCAGGACAAATCGGAGCGATCGCGTAGAAAGTCTTGACAAAATTAAGTGCATGCATGTAAGTTCAGTTCTTCACACCCGTTGTAGCAATCCCCTCAATCAACTGGCGCTGCCCGACTAAGAAAAGTAACACCACCGGGACCGTCGCAATCGCTGCTGCCGCCATTAGCAGCGGCCAGTCATTGGAAAACTGATCTTGAAAAGACATCAGTGCCAACTGGACGGTTCTCAATTCGGGGCGTGTCGTAAACACGAGCGGTTTAAATAAATCATTCCACTCGCCAATAAACGTAAACAGAAATAGCGTCACCAGTGCCGGACGTGCTAGCGGCAGCATCACCTGCCAGAGAATTTGCCAGCGAGTCGCTCCGTCCAGGGCAGCGGCTTCTTCCAACTCAATCGGAATCGTCAAGAAGTATTGGCGCATCAGAAAAATCCCGTAGCCATTGGCAGCCGTCGGCAAAATCAAGGCTGCATAGGTATTCAACAGATGGCCCCACTTCAATACCAAAAAGATGGGTACTACCAATAGCTGAAAAGGAATAATCAGCGATGCAATCACCGCGAGCAAAATCAGCTGTCGCCCCCGGAATTGAAACCGGGCCAGGGCGTAGCCAGCCAGTGCGGAGGTCAAGATTTGAAGCGCTGTAACTGATAAGGCCACCAGCGCCGAGTTAGCAAAGGCCAGCAAAAATCTTCCCTGCTGCCAAGCAGCTCGATAGCTCGCCAAAGTCCACACTTGCGCCGTATCGCTCCCGACAACAGTCCCTGGCATGCGGAAAGAGGTACTTATGACAACTCCCAACGGCCACAGGACGATCGCAGCCCCTAGCAACAATAGGCACAGGTTAAGCCACGGCCAGAGTCGTTGAGTATAGTCGTACAATCGTTGGTTAGTTGGAGTGGATATCATCAGCAATAGATGAGGCAGATTTCATCGTAGCTAGCCGAACCGCTTCGCCAGGGAGCATAGTATCCCTCTGTTTGGGGTGAACGCGAATAATAAAGACGGCTTTGCGATCGCACACCGACGTCGTACACATTTCATCCTTTATTGGATACCAGTTCAGCGGGAAACAAAACCGATTGTAAAGGCTGAAAAAAACCTCGTGCGTGGCCAAAAGATTAGACGCTAGCTCAATCTGTAGCTTTTCTCCGGAGCCTAACGCGCCATAGTAAAACTGCGTTTCTGGATTGGGAACAGGAAGAAATACATCGCGCACAAATTGCGCTGGGAGCCATCTTCCGTAGCGCAATAGCGGGTACACATAGCCGTTCAGACATACGTGCATCAGCCCTTGTCGATGAATGAGGTCTGCGTAGAATCGATTGGCGTTGGGTGGTGCGGTCATGACCTGATCGGCCAAAGCCTCAACGCCATCGGCTTGAATCGCAGGCAGCGTTATCGGATCAGTCCAGTGATAGTGACGCAGGCCCACCAAATAGCGTCCTGGCGACAGCGGTACTGTTTCCCACTCCTGTTCGCCTGAAACCGTCAAGGAACTGATATTAGCATGGGTTTTGAAGTCGCCCAGAGTATAAAACACTGCCGTCCAAGTGGGTGTGGACTGGGCGATCGTCTGCACATTCAAACTTAAAGACTGAGTCACATTGAAAGGTCCCGCCAAACCGATGAGAGCATGCAGGTTCCAGCGTGCTCGACTCATTGCCCACAAAAGTTTAATGGGTTTCGCCAGAAAGGCTGCTGAGACAACTTGCCATTCGGCTTTCGCTTGCCGGTTCATCGGATTGTAGTAGCGACTCAGACGAGTTAGCCCCCACCGCACGCCCCGCGAAAATACAAATGAAAGTACACCCAATGGAACTTCCCAAAGCACATCTAGATCTAGAGCAGTTTGGGGACTCCTGGTATTCATCACGCTTTCCCTGCAATCACAGACCAGACTATTTTCCCGCAATATCTGGGGTTTGAGCGTACAAGCATGTAGGACTTTTATCAGTCAACCAGTTCTGTTATAAAAAGAAGCGCCAGGAAATCCCGGCGCTTCGTTAATGAACCCTTTTACACATAAGTCAGTCGATTTTTGACCCGGTCAAAATGGGTACGGTTGCTAAGGCAATCCTTTATGGCTCAGTTTGTAGAGATTGAGGTTTCAGGAACGCAATCATTTGGTCGATGCCCCGCTGAATACGACGAGTAACCGTCATGGGGCTGACTCCGATACGCTCGGCAACTTCTTTGCGCGATAAGCCCCCAAAGAAGACGTACTCAATTGCTGAGCGGGTTTTGTCTTCAAGCTGTGCCATCGCTCTTTGCAGTTGCTGTCGATCCTCTTCCAAAATCTGCATCCGCTGATAGTAGGCATCCGGCAGTGTATCGCCTAATGTAATGCTGGATTCAGACTGCTGGGAGACAGTGGCATCAAGACTCAAAGGCATCCGATTTTTGTTTGCCATTTTGACTTCACGCCACTCTTTGACTGAAACCTGCAGAGCCTCAGCCATCTCAACATCGTTGGGTTGCCGCCCAAACTCACGAATCAACTCGCCCTGAAGTTTCTGTGCTTCTTTTTGAAGATCTTGCCAGCGACGGGGAATCTTAACAGTAGTGCCGCGATCGCGAAGGAAGTGCAGCATCTCACCGCGGATGTAGGGGACCGCAAAGGAACTAAAGGCACATCCCTGACCAGGGTCGAAGCGCTCGATTGCACGAATCAAGCCCAGATAGCCAATTTGCTCAAGATCTTCGTAGGGTTCAGAGCATTGATGGCTGACGCGATGGGCAATCTTCCTAACAAGTCCAGCATTGAGCCGCACGAGCTGATTACGGAGTTTAATCGACGGCTCGTGCTTGTAAGCCATGAGCAACTCCATACCGCGAGAACGAAGAGAGGAGGTCTGGTTAGCCATAATTCTGGATTACCTTAGGTTTAGAGCGACACATTAAGCAACTAGCCTTATTTTCGAGGTCTCTACCGCCTGAAACCATAGTCGTTTCACGGGACTCTTTAGGAACAATTTCCTGAGGATCCGTATATCTTCGGATTACCTTTTCAAGGACTTCTACCAAGCTCTACAGGCAAGGCTTTCAGGCTTCCTTACACATGTCAACAGCCCTGTAAATTCGCCCAAATCCAAGAAAAAAGCAGTAATATCCGGGAAAACACACTTATCTACAAGCTATCTTTACTTTTTGAACTGAACCATAAAGTGATCATGATTTTCTGTATTCATGGATTCACACTCTCGCACTTTAATGGTGGCTTGACAACAATTTTATTGGCTAGTGCTAACTAAATAGACAGAAATGGACACGCACAACTTACTCAAGTAGCTTACGTGCATACCTCACAAAGCCCACAGAAAAGTGTCCAGTGAGGACAGTCTCTTTAGTTACATTGCATCATCAAAGTACGCAATTTCAAGTTCCTTGCAATCTTAATCAACCTGGAACTGTTAAAACCGCTTACAATCGGCTTTAACAGGCACCTCTACGCTTCAAAACGTTGAATACCGTCAGCATAATGAGCCGCAGATCGTAAAAGAGTGACCACTGGGCCTGATATTGCAAATCCATACCGACAATCGTTTCAAAATCATCGACTTCAGAACGTCCTCTGGCTTGCCATTCGCCAGTAATACCAGGTTTCACTTCGAGGCGTTGCCAGTGATGCATCGTGTACTGCATAACCTCATCAAGCGTGGGTGGTCTCGTACCCACTAGACTCATATCACCCGTAAGCACATTCCAAAACTGAGGAAACTCATCTAAGCTCGTTTTGCGTAAAAATGCTCCTACACGAGTAATTCGAGGATCGTTCTTATTTTTGAAAATGAGCCCTTGCGCTTCATTCGCGACTAGATGTTTCAAGGCATCCGCATTGGCGACCATCGACCGGAACTTCCATATGCGGAAGGGACGACCCCGATAGCCGCAACGCATCTGGCTGTAGAAAATAGGACCCGGATTATCCCGCTGAATGGCGATGACGATAGGGACAAATAGAATCACCATGATTCCCAGTCCGATCAAGGCTCCCCAAATGTCTATGAGTCTCTTGAGCGGGTTGTTTACCGATGCATGGCGGGGATTTGGGTGGGGTCCGATGGGCGGTGCTGGGCGGTCGTCTTTGCATAAGATTTTCCCAATAAAGCCAAGCAATATTGCGGCAATGTTAGTAGAAAAACTAGACACTTCAATATAGGCTCCTTTAGGAGGCTTCTAGCTTAATAACACAGTGAGAGAGTTCCTC
>JBCBJE010000220.1:0-7521 GCA_038523735.1 Cyanobacteria bacterium J06626_18
AAAATTGACGCATGCTAATAGAGTGAGTCAGGAAAGCAATCGCTATTGACAAAAAAATCAGTGCGATCATTAGCCCTTTAATAACTCTGACCGGAAATCGCATGGCTTACTCTGATCCTTAAATCTCTTGTCTAGGTTCTTATCTTACAAGAAAGTCGGCATTCACTTGCATTTATGGTTTATCACTATCATTTTCCGATAGCAATTAGTCTGAAACACATCAGCTAGGGTAGAAGGCTTCGATTTTGCTTTCAGACATAAATATGTGTTAGTGCATATGCATAAGGATTTTATAAGCTTAGTGTGCTCAATTTGTTTAGGAAGCTGCTATTTAGCTAAGTTTGAACATTTATCCTTGGCGATCAGATGTTCTAAATACTCTCACTTAACTTGATGTACATACTGCATGTTTTTAATGCATTTAGTACATACCAGCTGAGACAGAAGTTTATATCGAGTTAGGAACAGGATGGCCAAAATGCTGTCCCACGCATACCGCCAAAAACTGCAACGCCGTTGTTGGTAAACCAATAGGATGCTCTGAAACAGGAAAACGACCTACTTGCCGCCCCCTAACCTTTGCAGGATTACACCAGAGCTGCTGGTGTGAAACCGGGGGATCGGCGTAGAAGCTGGCATTTCCAGAGCCTAGCCAAGCAGAGGTTTCGTGGGTAAAGCGATCGTGGCTGAGGCGATAGCTGGGAAACGTATGCGGCAAAGGAACCCCCCAGCCATCTAGGGCAATCACAACCGGGGTAGGTCGCCCCTGAGCCACCCAATCATTGGCAACGCCTGCGGCCGCCACACAGCCAGCGCTAAAGGCGATAAAGATTAGAGGATCGGTTGGGGCGATCGCTACCGACTCCAAAAACAGCCTGAGTGCATAGGCCGACCAGGGACTCTGCTCGTGAGCCGGAAATACATGACGGACTAGCCGTCTCTCCGGGAACGACTCATCTAACTGGCGCAAGAATGCCTGTGTCCAAGTGAGGGGGTGAGCCCCTGGACAAACCACTAAACTCATTGCTCCCAAACCTGATCCCCTGCCGTAAACCTTGCCACTACATCACTCTCCCAAAAGTTACTTTGCGTATCGCTGTGTTGAGAAAAGAAACTATATCCACCTGATTCAAGAAGCAAAAAGGGATTTTTTCTAAAGCATCTCGCGATCGCTTGGGCTGAAAGGCACGCTAGATATAGCCTTGGTAAGACTGTGGATAGATTACGCCCTCAATAGAATTCCTTAGCCTTTTAAGTGATAAAACTTGTTTTTAAGGACAGAAAGCATTGATCCCAATCTTGGACATCCAAACATATCTTCTCAAGGCTGACAACGTTTTCAACTCATTTATGGAGTGGACAGTCATGTCACAAACAATCGTCAACTTGGCACTGCCCGTTATTACCAGTAAAATCGATGCCGTTTTAGACACGTACCCGGCCGCTCCCTATCAGCAGGCATTTGCCTCAGCAGCACTGCGTGAAAAACTGACCGCCTACGTCCTCAGGCGAGTGCCCACACTGTACGCTACAGCCGAGACCGCTACAGCCTGTTCGTCCACAGTACCGACGAACTGCTTTTCGGGCGATCAGCACATCCAAATGGATCGCCTGATTCATCAAGGGATCCGCCACCTCATGGCGCATCAGAAGCGCCGGGAAGCAATGCCTCAGAGCGCATCAGTTGGCAGTCAACTGATGCCTTCCAGTTGGTTTGGTTAGGAACCCGGTCCCAGAACGTTCGGTTCTACCCCTAACTTACCGTGGACCTTTCCAGTAGCCTCTTAATAGAGCGGTTGTAAGGTATCGACTTAAGGCGGGAAGTTTTCTAACAGAATTCAGGAGCTAAGGGCTCAGAATCAGAATCTAGGTTGTGCTGAATTCTGACTCCTAGATTCTGGATTCCTATCCCAGTAGGATTCTCCAGCTTAAGCCGATATCCTCAGCGAGCTAATTCATTGGGGGTTAGCTCAGAAGCTTCGTTAATGGAGGGTATGTAGGAGACGACGGTGGACACGGCACCTCAGCTCAGCTTAAGTGATATTCTGCGCAATACCGATGGATTGCTGATGGGTCCGGCAGCCCTCAGTTCGGAGGCTGATGGCGGTCGAGCCGCATGGTTAGCCGCAGAAACTGAGTGGCGGGCCGCGATTGCAGCTTTGGCGCAAGTCATCAAGACGCTGCCGCGCCCTACATCCGCCGAGGCGAATGAGCATAGGAGCAAGGGAGCTGTGCTTTCAGGCCCGCTTCCCCTTTTTAACGCAACTGATTTGGGACAGCAGTTTGAGACTTGGGTGGTCACGCCTCGCCCCCTAGCTGATGCTCTCAACGGTCGGCGATCGCTACTGCCATCCACTCGCACTTTCTTGCCACCATCAGCAAAACCAGCGATTCGAGCCTTACCGCTAACCCTGGAGAATCCCCTGTTGGCTGAGCGATTCTGTCTGGCCATCACACCTACCTTCAGCGTCGGGCTGGTACTCGGACAACCAACAGATGATAGTGTCTGTTTTCAGTATTCCTTTGATCCGGAAGTGCTTTTGAAGCTATGGCAGTACACGCGATCGCATATCGCTGCGACGGCAGTGGATACACTTGAACATCTCGATGAGCACTTTGCTCAGATTATTGCGCCTCCAGACTATCGCCTCGTCACCCGATTTACCCAGCAGTTGTTGGCACACTTGCCCCATCGTGCCTGTGAGTCAACATTTCCGGCATCGAAGCAAAGGGGTGTGCAGTTGGCTAACTGGCCTGCTAGCACGGGTGAAGAAACACACTCGGGCAGTTCTGTCGTGCCGGCCCA
The DNA here is from genome assembly GCA_038523735.1 of Cyanobacteria bacterium J06626_18. Lineage (GTDB taxonomy): Bacteria > Cyanobacteriota > Cyanobacteriia > Phormidesmidales > Phormidesmidaceae > SIO1E4. The sequence continues at coordinate 2,807 of JBCBJE010000220.1, forward strand.
GGCAACGCAGCCCTTCGCGGAATCGGTTACAGAACCAGACATGGAATCCGCTTCGACGGCAGCTCAGCAGAAATCAGATACTGAACTGCTGCAGGCCATGACTCATGAGATTCGCACCCCGCTGACAACCATTCGCACCTTGACGCGATCGCTCCTGCGCCGCAAGGACATCTCAGTTGAGGTCCGTAAGCGACTCAGTCGCATTGACCAAGAATGCACTCAGCAAATTGATCGCTTCAACTTGATTTTTCAAGCTGTTGAGTTGGAAACTAACCAGCGCGATCGCCTCCGCTCCTCCTTGGCTCCCATCGCGCTAAGTCAGATTTTTCAAGATTCGCTGCCCCGTTGGCAACAACAGGCCCAGCGCCGCAACCTGAGCCTAGACGTCGCCTTACCACCCGATTTACCCCGCGTCACTAGCGACCCGACCCTGCTCAATCAGGTACTCTCCGGTGTGGTGGAATGGTTCACCCAATGCCTGCCAGCCCAAAGCCATATCCAAATGCGAGTGACACTTGCAGGTCACCAAATGAAACTGCAATTTGAATCCGAACCCAATACAGCAGGCGATGCCTCAGACGGACAGGAGCCTAGCGAACGCCAACCGTTGAAATCCCTAGGACAGCTCTTGATGATTGCGCCTGAAACGGGCGGACTCAGCCTCAATCTGGACGCGACTAAAAACCTCTTCCATTTCTTAGGTGGCAAACTCACGGTAAGACAGAAACCCCAGCAGGGTGAGGTGTTGACAGTCTATTTGCCATTGGATATGCGGGAGGTGTAGCGACGGGATTAATCGCGTCGCTACACCTCCACCCAAATTCATCGCGAGATTCGTCGCACCCGCCAGCCCGTGTACGTCAATAAGCCGGTTGCCCCAACAGCATAGGCAAAGCCACCCGGAACAGCAAAGGCGAGGGCAAGGCTACCAGCCCACAGCGTCAAGGCGTAGATGAATAGGACTGCCCAACGGTGTGAGAGACCTGCTTTCAGGAGACGATGATGAAGGTGACGTTTGTCGGCAACGAAGGGAGAGTTACCACACCGAATGCGATCGACAATGACCGCTGACATATCCAGAATGGGTACAGCCAAAATGACGTAGGGCAGCAGGACGGCCACCGTAGTGACACTCTTGACCAAACCAATAACGCCAACCCCAGCAAGGGTAAAGCCCATAAAGTAAGCTCCGCCGTCCCCCATAAAAATCTTGGCTGGGTTGAAGTTGTAGCGTAAAAAGCTGAGCGATCCGCCGGCTAAAGAGGCGGCAATAAGAGCAGCTGCAGGCTGTCGCATGAACAGGCTGACCACCAACATGACGATCGCAGCAATACCACAGACCCCCGCGGCAAGGCCATCCAAACCATCAATCCAGTTGATGGCGTTAGTCATACCAACCAACCACAGAATCGTAACCGGCAGGCTAATCCAGATGGGCAGCGAAACCAAACCGATAAAGGGAATGGTCAGGAAATCAATGCTGACGCCCACGTACCAAGCAATGCCAGCGATCGTTGCCTGCATCAACAAACGGCTAGACGCCGACAGACCAAACAAATCGTCCAGCAAACCAATCAGAAAGAAGGCAAATCCGCCCAGCGTGACCCCCCAGATTTCGTATTCATCGGTTGGGCTGAGATGCTGGCCAGTAGCATCGATGAATCCCCCGGTCCACCACACCACTAATAGTGAAATAAGGGTGCCTAGAAAGATCGAAACACCACCTAATCGCACCATAGGCTGATTGTGAACTTTACGCTCTCCTGGCAAATCAACTCGGCCACTTTTGAGGCCAATACGGCGCACGATAGGCGTGGCTGTCAAGACAACTACGCTTGCAATGAGGAATGCCAAGACGTGATAGAGCTGGGAAGGCATGGAGAATCCTTCGACCGTAGTGAAGTTCAGCGAATAGCGTAACCCGATAAGCCCATATCAGAACAAATCCAGCTTTTTAGTCAGCGAAACTTTACCCGACCAAAGCCGAATTAATTTCTGCAGGCTCGGAACGCAAACAATACAAAGTCCAGTGAAGGATATGACAGATCAGGATAGTTGTCTACTGTCATACCCTTCATTGCTGACCCCATAGGTTTGGTTCGGGGCTGTGGAGGGGCTACGCCATCACAGGCTCAGGTGTGGCTAGGTAAGGATATAGGGGAAAACGATCGCACAATTCAGCCACCCGACGCCGACAGTCTTGAGTCACAGAATCATCCTCAGGATGCGTAAGGCGATCGCTGATAATGTCAGCGATTTCTGTGAATTCAGCGGTCCCCATGCCACGGGTTGTCATGGCCGGCGATCCGAGTCTGAGGCCACTAGTGACAAACGGTGACTCGGGATCAAACGGCACGGTGTTTTTGTTGGCCGTAATGTTCACTTCACTGACTAGCTGATCGGCACGCTTGCCCGTCATGCCAATGGAACGTAAGTCGACTAAAGTCAGATGATTGTCGGTGCCCCCCGATACGGTCTTCAAACCACGCTGCTCCATCTGGGCTGCCATCGCTTGAGCATTCTTGATTACCTGACGGGTGTAGGTTTTGAATTCAGGCTGGAGTGCTTCACCAAAAGCGACCGCTTTGGCTGCAATCACGTGTTCGAGAGGTCCACCCTGGCTACCTGGGAAAACAGCTTTATCAAATTTTTTACCCAAATCAGCATCCCGCGTCATAATCAAGCCCCCGCGTGGCCCGCGCAGCGTCTTGTGAGTCGTAGTTGTCACGACATCGCAGTGGGGAATTGGGTTGGGATGTTCACCCGCCGCGACCAATCCAGCAATGTGGGCAATATCGGCCAACAGGTAGGCTCCCACTTCATCCGCGATCGCTCGAAATTTTTCGAACGGAATCACCCGTGGGTAAGCCGAATAGCCACAGATGATCAGCTTAGGACGATGCTCCAGTGCCACAGCCCGAATCTGGTCAAAGTCTAGCGTTTCCGTCTCCTGGCTAACGCCATACTGATGCACCTGGAACCATTTACCCGAAAAGTTCACCGGTGAACCATGGGTCAAATGCCCACCATGGGATAAGTCCATACCCAAAATAGTGTCTCCTGGCTGCAGCAGCGCTAAGAACACCGCAAAGTTGGCTTGCGCACCAGAGTGCGGCTGCACATTGGCATGCGCTGCCCCAAATAGCTCCTTGACACGCTCAATCGCCAATGCCTCAACTTGGTCAACAAATTCACAGCCACCGTAGTAGCGCTTACCCGGCAAGCCCTCAGCGTACTTATTCGTCAGTACCGAACCTTGTGCTGCCATCACCGCAGGCGATGCAAAGTTTTCACTCGCAATCAGTTCCAAGTGCTCACGCTGGCGCTGCAGTTCACGCTGCACCATGCCTGCGACCAACGGATCGCTCTGCTGAAGTATGTCCAAACTTGTTTGCGTCACAACCTTCAACCCCAATAACCCAGACGTCTATCTTCGATATGCCCTACTGTTCAACCAACCGTAGCCAAGGCAGCAGACTGCTCAACATCAACTGTGTGGAATCAGGCTGTGTACAATGCCTGCGGCTGGTCGCTAACTGCTTGAATCCCCCATTTTATGCCCTTTGTTCAACACAGGCTAGTTTTGGACAGTGCCCCATCTGGTAATCGAGGGTGATTTTGCTTATCACTTGACAGTGATGAAGATGGCACTCGTTTTGTAACGGTTTGCAACATATAATATTTGTGTGGCTCATAAAAGCAGAGCTAAGCGTTTCGGAGAGGAAGAGACATTCATGCGAGTTGCGATCGCAGGCGGTGGACTAGCAGGGTTAGCCTGCGCGAAGTATTTGGTAGATGCAGGGCACACACCAGTTGTTTTAGAGAGCCGCGACGTCCTAGGTGGACTGGTCGCAGCTTGGAAGGATGAAGACGGCGATTGGTACGAAACAGGGCTACACGTCTTCTTCGGGGCTTATCCCAACATGCTGCAGCTAATGGGCGAGCTGGGCATCGAAGATCATCTGCAGTGGAAAGAGCATACGCTGATCTTCAATCAGCCTGAAAAGCCAGGGGTCTTGTCTCGCTTCGACGTACCGGATATCCCTGCACCTCTCAATGTTGTGGTTTCCATCTTGCGGAACAACGACATGCTGACTTGGGAGCAGAAGATTCGTTTTGCCGTGGGGCTACTCCCCGCCATCGTTCGGGGCCAGAAGTACGTCGAAGATATGGACAAGTACAGCCTTCTGGAATGGCTGCGACTCCGAGGCGTGGATGAGCGGGTCAACTCAGATATCTTTGTAGCAGCCTCTAAGGCGCTGACATTCATCAATCCAGAAGATGTCTCCGCTACTGTTCCACTGACAGCCCTGAACCGCTTTTTGCAGGAGCGCTACGGCTCCAAAGTCGCTTTCCTAGACGGTTCTCCTCCCGAGCGACTCTGTCAGCCCATTGTGGATTACGTTACTGAAAGAGGCGGCGAGGTCCACATGAGCAAACCACTGAAGCAAATTCTGCTAAACCCAGACAGTACCGTACGAGGGTTCCTCATTCGGGGTCTGAATGGAGCAGAAGATGAGGTCATCGCAGCCAATGCTTATGTTTCAGCCCTACCCGTAGACGTCATGAAAGTGCTGACACCAGAACCTTGGCAGGGCATTAGCGTTTTCCAGAAGCTCGAAGGGTTGGAAGGGGTACCGGTAATCAACATTCACCTCTGGTTCGATCGCAAGATGACGGATGTCGATCAGTTACTCTTCTCGCGATCGCCTCTG
>JBCBJE010000221.1:0-7508 GCA_038523735.1 Cyanobacteria bacterium J06626_18
ACTCGGGCAGACTGGCTCTTTTGTCTCCGCTGGACGCTGGCAACCGCGATCGCCCTCACTCTCCCAACCTTGTTAGGACAAGTCGCTTTTTTAGAACCGATTGGGCCTTGGACCGGTCCCATTTGGCTGGGAATTGCCCAAACGCTGGCGTTAGAGCGCTACTGGACGCGATCCATTCCCTGGGGCTTGGCAACGGCGATTGGGGGCTATGTTGCGATCGGAGGGTACTACCTCCTGGTCGTAGTGAGCTTGGCAACGGCCGCAATACTTCCCTCCACCCTGGTAGAAATCGTATTTGTCTACCTACCGATCATCGGAAGTGGGGCAATTTTGGGACTCGCCCAAGCTCTGGTCTTAAGGGGCGTCAGTCGATGGTGGCGTTGGTGGCCTCTAGTCAGCGGTGTCATTTTATCCATCAGCATCTTTTGGCTGGTGGGACTCAGCATCGAGGCAGTTATCCTGCAATCTGCTGAGTCACCTTCTCGGTCTCCCTGGTGGTACTGGACGCTGCTCACAGCCCTAAGTGGACTCATCGGCGGTGTCCTCAAAAGTCTGGCACTGGCCTTATTTTTGAAACGAACGCCTCACTTGCGAAAGAAGCTATAAGCGATACCGAACTACGCCGATTATGCTTAACTTGCTCGCATATCCCCATAAAGCCTAAGCTGCGTTTGCAGTTTAGCGAGCTCACCCGCAAGGTTAGCCACCTCCTCACGTACGCGGCGCTCTAGGCCTTCGAACCGCTGTTGCATCTGCCCTTCTTGCGGACCTGGATAAGTTTGCATCGGTTCTGAGGCGTCAACTGATTGCTTCACATCAGTCTGTACAGGCAGCATCGCAACCTGACTCATCGCTGTATCCAGCGACTGATTCGAGGCTTCGGCAACTGAGAGCTTCTGCTCCAAAGCCGCAAGCCGATCTTCCATAGATAAGTTCAGCCCTTGCCTGGAGAAACGTGAAACCAATTCAGTCACCGAAACGCCTTCTTCCGAGGCTTTAGCTTTGAGCTCCAGAATCAACGATTCTGGCAGCCTAAAACTGACCAACTTTTTCTCCGACATAAGACAACCGCTATACGAATGCCACTGTCTCTCGACTTTAACACATACATAGTATATATGAACTATTTTGTCTAAAAGTAGGCTTTTGCTTCGCAGGGAATAGGCAATAGGGGGTATAGAGGCTACGGGGTACACACAAGTTTCCTTTACCCACATTGCCGCCGGAGACTCAAATTCTCTAGTTCACAGCTCAAGTTCTCCTGCGAGGACTCCAGCCACTAATGTAACTCTGTGGTTGACCTTACCGGTCTTCCCTTTCGTGAGGTTCTAGGACGACGGAACGTCGTAGTCGAGGGGAGTTTGAGGACAGCGAAATGTCCTCAAGCAGAACCTCCCTCACACCACCGGAATTGTCGCCTTACCACCCCAACCCGAGATGTGTGTACACGGTAGGGAGGGATAGGGGGGTGAGTGCGGAAGGTAAAGGGCGTCCGGACAGTAGAACCTTAAACCCTGAACCTTGAACCAATTACCAACCACCAACCAATAAGTAACAACCAACCCCAATCAACCCATTGCGCTGTAAATACAAATGTACTAAAATCTGTCTATACGACAGTTCATTTGTACTTAATTGTATGTCAGTTGTCTGTCGTGTATGGCGATCGCCGTCGCCAGCGTTCTCAATCCCTAGCTATCTGGAGGTCAGGCATATGTTTTTTCCATCGCAGCAGCCGTTACCTACCCACGACCAGCCACGCTCTCGCATCGAACTCGTTGCGCTTTGCGGTCTCGCGATCGTCAGTGCGACCATGGGGATCGCAGGAACACTGGCCTATGTGACGCTATCGTGGTCACATTACAACACGCCTGAAAAGCCTCTATTGGAAGAGTCACCGTCGGTAGAAGTATTCTCTAATAAAGCCCCAAGCCGCACGTCTGCCGTTGTCGAGTCCGGACTTGCACCTGTTGAGAATACACTGCAGCTACAGCCTCAGGTCGATTCATCGGACACAGGGCAAGCAGTGACATCCCTTGCCAAAAACTACGCAACAGACGTCCTCCCACTGGTCACAAAGCATGGTGTGGATGAGGTCTGGTTCGCGCAACTCTGCGATCGCTGGGCAACTTTTTCGGGGCAGACTTGGGCCTCTCTGTCTGAAACAGCAAAAGCGGAGTTAGCCAATGATCTGCTCTTTCGCTTGAAAGAAGGTCTGCATCCAGAAACCCTGGCCCACTTGGGACACCGTAATACGCTTTATTACCAAAGTTTGACCCGACAACGAGAGGCCGCTGGTCAGTCTAAAGAAGCGGCTCATGATAAAGCTGACGATCGCTTTTTTGTGGCGTTTCCTGAACTCAAAACGCACCGGTCCGCGATTGCCAATACCGGGTTTGATGATGTCTGGTTTGCCTTCTTGGAAGATGTGATTCTTCAACAGCGGCCTACTTCCGTGTATCGCGAAGAAGTTGCGATCAAACGCGCTCACTGACAGAGCTACCGCGAAAGGCAGAAGGCAAAAACTAAATTCCGAATTCCGAATTCACTTCTCCCCATCACTCCCCGATCTCTCTGTCTACCCTGTAGGAAACTAGCGAAATATTTACGAAAAAAGGACTTTTAGCTCCTTAGCGCATACGGTAGAAGCAAATTTTCTTAGTTACCCTCACCTGCTTGTGCCGGATTCAGCCGATTATCGCGATCGCTTGGAACTCATTCAACGGCTGTCGTCGCTACCTGCGACCCAGCTTGATCGCCTGATCCTGAGCCTCAACCCAAAGAAGGGATTGATTCCCCCCGCAACGGCAAAGCCGGGAGACAGAGTATCCGCCCTGTTTGAATGGGCCGACAGTCCAATTGGGTGTGGGTTAGCAAAACTAGAGAATGTCCTAGAGGAAGTGCTGGCGGTGGACCCAGCGATCGCCGAGCCACCCATACAGGAGGAAACTGCTGGGAATCGTCGGGATGTTTATGTTGGATCGCTAGAAAACGCTGCTGTGGTGTCAGGTGATGACAATCGTGTTGAAATCCATTACTACGGACTGCCCGCGACCAAACCCGAACCAACCTGCCCAGACACTAACGAAAAGATTCTGATTGAGGCCGTATGGACAGAGGTGGAAGACCGCCTGCGCCAATCGCTACACAACGCCATTCTGATTCGCCTGGATATGGCCGAGCAGCGGAGCCAAGTCAGCCGCCCTTGAGATAGTCAACTCCGCACTGCCGACCAAGCCGCTAAACTCCTTGATCCCAACACCCACATCGTTGAAGTGTTTGATCGCCGCGATGTAGGCGGTAAGCTGCTGATTTTAGGCAACCCCGGCTCTGGCAAAACTACGACGATGCTGGGTCTGGCAGCAGAACTCATTAAACGAGCCAATGCCCAGCCGGATCATCCGGTCCCAGTGATGTTTAACCTGTCGTCCTGGCAGAGTGCGAAGCAAAGCATCACTGACTGGCTGCTGAGCGAACTGAAGCTGAAGTACGGAGTGTCGCAACGGCTGCCGCCTTCCTACTTTTGAAGCACTTGCTGTATTTTGAACTTGGCTTCAAAAATTGAGGTTTCAGCTTGCAGGTTCATGTGGGTTCCTCTTGTGGTAGGCATTGAGTTTTGGTCAACGTGTAAAGGTGACTAAGGACAAAATGCCTATCGTGGGGGATGCTTACCCTGCTTGGCTTTGGTGGGCAAAAGATAAAACACGGCAAAATGCCCACCAGAGCCTGGTAAGGTGGGCATTGAAGTTTGGCCATGTGTAAAGAGAGCGAGTGACAAAGCGCCCACTCTATGGGCTTTTGCCTTTTCCCCTTCTCCCCTAAAACGGAATGTCGTCGTAGTCGGGTTCGGATTCAGGTTCGGAAGCAGTGGGGGTTGGGGGTGCGGCGGCAGCAGGCGCGGTGGCGGATGAGGCAGCTGATCGCGGACTCTCCGCAGCCGGTACCGTGGGTCTGGGAATCTCAGCAGACCCCAGATCAGCCAGGCGATGGAGCCTCTGCGCGGTGAGCTCGGCCTGTTTCTCCTTGAAGCCTTCAGGACGATCTACAGTGCTCATCGTTAGACGGCCTTCAATCAGGACGCGATCGCCCACCTGATAGCCTTCTTGAATCTCCTGAGCCAGATTGCCCCAGCCGATGACCTTCATCTGCTGCGTGCCATCTTCAGGACGCAGCCCCGGAAAGGCGACCGTCAGTTCCGCGATCGCGGTCTGATTGTCTTGGGTGTAGCGTAGCTCTGGAGCCACGATGATTTCGGCCATCAGCATGCAGTGGTTCATAATGCAACCTCCTGAGGAATTGGATGGATGCCTTGCTCTTGCTCAATAAACGTCTGGACGCGCGTTCGGTATTCCCGTAACTGGTCATCAGCCCAATCACGGTCTTCGCTGCTGGCAAAGATGTGCACCAAGGGCTCCCCAGCATCCGGTAAAACAAGTATCCAGCTATCACCAGCATGGTCTAGAATCTTAACCCCATCGACCAGCTCTAGCTCATCGACAGAATGTGTTTCGACCAAATGTCGCATTAAAGCGCCCTTCACCGTCCACGGACAGCGTACTGTTTGCGGGCGGTACGCTGTCCGGGGCAGCTCCGACCAAATCTGACCCAGGGTGTGCTCCTGTACAGTTAGCATTTCAATGAGCTTGGCAATGCAGAACATGGCATCAAAGCCAGGGTGCAACTGCGGAAAGATAAAGCCCATGTCGCTACTACCGCCCAGGACCACGTTGCTGTTTTCTTGACAGGCTTCCATCAGGGCGGTGGGATTTACCTTCGTACGGATTACCTGACCATCATGGCGACGGGCGATGTGCTCAATGGCTCCTGTCGCGTGAACTGGAACCACAACCGTACCGCGAGGATTGGCCGTCAACACCATGTGCGTCATCAGAGCTGTTAGTGTTTCGCCCCGAATGGGGGTTCCCACCTCATCCACTAGGACGAACTGCTCGCCATTAGCCGATACCTGCACGCCAAACGTCGCCTGCAGAGCCTGAACCACCTGACCCAGTTGGCCCAACATGCCCTCCCGCTCGTTAGCTGAGGGTGCTGTTTGGGTCAGACTGGCATTGAGGACCACCGCATCACAGCCAAACTTACCCAGTAAACGCGGCAGCACCGCACCGGAGACTGCGTAGGCATAGTCAATAACCAACTTGGACTTGCTGTTGCGAATCGCTTCTACGTTTAGGTGGTGCTCGAAGGTGGTGGTGTAGTTATCGATGACCCGGCTGGGATAGGTCACCTGACCGATTTCATGAATCTGGGCTCGTCGTAAGTCTTCTTTGAAGTAGGCTCCCTCGATCTTCTTCTCTTTGCCCTTGGGAATATCGATGCCTTTCGCGTCAAAGAATTCCACCAGAATGTGATCAGCGCGATCGGGATGCAAGCGCACATGAATTCCCCCGGCGACTGGTAGCGTCGGGATCACGGCACGAGCAACGGGAATTGCCGTGGCTTCTAGGTTTTGGATGTTGATGCCGACAGACATGAGACCCGAAATAAGCGATCGCGACACCATGCGCGAGATACTACGCTGGTCTCGTGAGACTGTTACGTGAGAACCCGGTTTCAGCGTTGAGCCATATGCAGCTCCCAGCTTCACCGCAAACTCAGGCGTGATATCAATATTGGCTAGACCAGAGACCCCTCGCTGACCAAAGAGGTTGCGCTGGGCTGTATTACCCCAAATGAGATTGATATTCAAAGTTGCCCCCGACTCAATTTTCTTGTTCGGCCACACCCTTACTTTGGGACTAATCTGAGCCTCTTCGCCAACTGTGGACAAGGCACCAATTACAGCACCCTCCAAGACATGAGCACGGCGATCAACACGAGTACCGCGCGAGATTACACAAGCACGCAGGTGCGCTTCCTCACCAATGATGGCTCCATTCCAGATGATGGGCCGCTTCAAGTCAGCATCATTCCCGATAGTTACATTATCGCCAATGATGGTACCCGGCTCAATATTGACACGGGCCCCGATACGGCAGTTGTTCCCAATCATCACAGGCGGTTGAATTTTGGCCGTGGGATCAATCTCTGTATTTTGACCAATCCAGAATCCTGGCGATTTTTCAGCGTAGTAGTCAAAGGTCATCGCGACCTTGCTATCCATGGCGTCATACTGAGCATCGCGATAGGCATCTAAGTGACCGACATCGCACCAGTAGCCTTCAGCCACATAGCCGAACATCGGCTCTCCTTTCTCGAGCAGCAGCGGAAACAAGTCCTTGGAGAAGTCGCACTCTTGGTCTGCTGGCAGGTAGGCCAGCACCTCCGGCTCCAGAATGTAAGTACCTGTGTTCACCGTATCGGAGAAGATCTCGCTAGTCGAAGGCTTCTCTAAAAAGCGCTGGATCCGCTGTTCGTTGTCGGTAATGACAACCCCGAACTCTACTGGGTTAGGGACATGAGCAAGAACGAGCGTGGCTTTCGCACCTTTGGCTTTGTGAAAACGAACAGCGGCTTGCAGATCAAAGTCCATCACGCCATCGCCGCTGATGACCAAAAACGTATCATCTAGCAGGTCAGCAATGTTCTTGACGCATCCTGCTGTTCCTAAAGGCTGCTCTTCTTCAACCGCATAGGTCATCTGCACGCCAAATTCGCGACCATCCTGAAAATAATCCCGCATGACATCGGGCAGATAATATAGCGTCGCAATCACTTCATGAACGCCGTTGCGCTTGAGGAGATTGATGATGTGCTCGGCAATGGGGCGGTTCAAAATCGGCACCATTGGCTTGGGCAAATCGCAGGTTAGGGGGCGTAGCCGAGTTCCTGATCCCCCGGCCATCAACACTGCACGCATTAGATCCTCCTCGTACTAAAAGGCATATCACCCGACTGACACATAGGCTGACAAGCTGTCCAAACTGCCCGCCAGCCGCAAAAACTTGAATAAAACGTTTGGGAACACACTCTAAATGTCGTTGCTCGTCTGCCGTTGCTGATAGGGCTAACATCGATTGAATCACACAGACAGGGACCGTTTGCAGTCATTCTAAAAACGTGGCCTGTCTGCCTCCGGCTATGAATTCGCTTCTACGGATATTCAGGAACTTGCAAATGGCTGACTAGCTTCGCTAGAAAATGTACTTGCACGACAGCGACGAGACATCAAGGTATCGACGTTGTTATTCTAAGGGGAAAGAGACAAGTTACCGAAACGGGACTGGCAAGACTATGTTGCTGAAACTTTTAGTGATTGGGTGTGCGATCGCTTACGTGGTTGGTGCTTGGCGCTTCTGGAATGGGTTTCATCGCACCAATTTTACGCAAGGTAAATTGGGCCTGACATTGCTATGGCCGGTTTATTTGATTGCGAATAAGTCTTACCGGCGAAACTTTAACAAAGCGCTCAAGGGCTAGGATGGCAGGACGCCGTCCCCTAGCACTGCTGCACAATAATTTATGGCCTCTATTGCATTATTTGATCGTTTTGATACCGTTGCGCAACGGTACAATCGCGAATATCGAGGGGAATCGGTTGAAGTCCCCGA
>JBCBJE010000222.1:0-7478 GCA_038523735.1 Cyanobacteria bacterium J06626_18
GACAGTCACGAAGCACGTCTAGAGAGAATTCTACCGGATCTGCTGGGTCGCGCCACAGAACGTGTCATTTTATGCCACAGCGACCTAGCAGTGAATGGCCAGGAACAAACAGGACCACTGCTGACGCTGGTCAATATTGCTGAAGAGTACTCCCGTGATGTCGTCGTTGCCAACAGCTAATCTCCCTGGAGGTAGGCGAATATATAAAGGCAGGTTGTGGCCACACCATGTCTTACAGTCAGTTCAAAACGCTTGCTAGAGTCAAAGAAGCCTTTGGGATCACGACCAAAGAAGGAGTCCTTTTTTACCTGATTTAGAACCGATTGAACCCTCCCCAACCCTGAAAATTTTTTTGGCCTACAGCCTGCCAGTAGCAACGGCAACAGGTAGTGATAAGGCCCGCTCCGAACTCATTATTAGTCCGGTTTTGCTGGAGGTACGGCAGATTTTAGAGCAGCAAATCAGCTTCTTCTCAGGAGAAGAGTTCAATGTTGACGAATCTGTCGGCTTGAACGGGACCTGCGATTTCTTACTGAGTCGTTCAATGGAGCTAATCGAAATTGAGGCCCCGGTTTTTATCTTGGTTGAGGCTAAAAAGGCCGACTTGCAATCGGGTTTGGGGCAATGTGCTGTCGAGATGGTGACTGCACAGCGTTTTAATGAGAAAAAAGAGCAAGCGATTTCAACCATTTACGACTGCGTCAGCAACGGAACGCAATGGCGCTTCATGCAACTGCAGCATCACCTTTTAACTATCGATCTCTATGACTATCCTTTACCACCTGTGGGCCAAATCTTGGCTTTTTTAGCTTGGATAGCTGAGAACTAGTGCCAATTTATGATTTTGGATTTCGGATTTTGGCATCGGGGCAAAGCTTTGTAGACCATCCGGCAACCCATAGAGCTACAGGTTCGGCAGCAACTGTTCTAGGAGATTGAGGACGTTTAGCCCCATAATTTGACGGATTTCGGTTTCGGTAAAGCCTGCTTTTTGGAGTGCTTGGGTGATTTGCGCTAGGTTAGCGACATCAAAGGGGACGCGAACTGCCCCATCGAAATCGGAGCCTAGGGCCACATGTTCAACCCCGACCTGATCAGCCGTGTAGCGGATAGCTTGAACGATCGCATCCACATCCTCGCCGCACACTGCCGTTTGCCAAAAACCGATGCCGATGATCCCGCCGGTAGCCGCGATTTGCTGGATCTGGCGATCGCTCAAATTCCTCACACCCTCGCAGGTGCCCTTCACGCCAGTATGGGAAACAATGACCGGGCGAGTCGTTAGCTGCAAGACGTCGTCTATCGTTTGGGATGAGGCATGGGCCAGATCAATCACCATATTGAGATTAGCCATCCGTTCCACAACTTGTTTACCGAAGGGGGTGAGTCCGCCTTGTTCAAGACCATGGGCCGATCCGCTAACGTCGGTATCAAAAAAGTGGGCTAGGCCAATCATCCGAAAGCCAGCATCATAGAGACGATCGACATTTCTCAGCTTGCCTTCCAGAGCCTGTGCCCCCTCTAGGCCCAATAACCCCGCTGTCATCGGTTCATTTTGCTCCCGTTGAGACAGATAAGTTTGCAAATCTTGCTGGGTTCTGATTATCTGAAACTCTCCAGAGGCGAGTCCTTCCAGTTTTTTGAGCTGTTTCGCTTGATAGAGTGCTCGCGCTATGAGGCTAGACCATGCCGGTAGCGGCCAGCGCTGCAAAATTGCCAGCTTGGTAATGTTATCGGTGCGATCGCTGTTCCCTTCCATCAACAAAGGGATCGGTACCTTAGTTACTACGGTAAACACCTGCAGGGCAACATTCCCCTTGAGCAGGCGTGGAACATCGACATGTCCATAGTCGGCAGCCTGCGATAAGTCTCTGCCCCACAGCAAAGAATCGGCATGTAGGTCGGCTACCTGTAGCGAGTCGTGTAGCGCCTGTGATGCAGAGTCTATGGGCTGTAGCGGTGCTTCGCTAATGGAATTAAACCGCTTGGCAACAAACGAAGGACCGATGGCAAAAACAAGGCAGACTAGCACGACAGACAGAGCCAGCCCCAAGGTCAACGCTTGACGAAATCGTCTTCTTCGCTGGATCAAAGTTTTAGAGGCATTACACGGGGAGGAGCGATCGCTGGCAGGTTGGACACACAGCATGGATCGTCAGCTGGCAATCCAACAGATGATAGCCTGATTTCTTGGCAGTTCGAGCGCCCACCTTAAGCACTGAGTCATTCTTGAACTCAATGGTTTTGCTACAGCGTACGCAGATCAAATGGTGGTGATGATGAGGCGAGGGCTGATTAATTTCGTAACGCTTCTGACCTTCAGCTAGTTCCAACTCTCGCAAGATTCCCATACGCGCCATGAGTTTGAGATTGCGATAGATGGTTGATAAACTCACCCTTTCGCCCTCATCCGATAGCACATCGCGCAGATCTTCGGCACTCAAATGCTCTCCCTTGGGAAGGTTCTGAAACGTTTGCAGAATTGTCTCCCGTTGGGGAGTCATGCGCCACCCTCGTTCGTTCAGTTCAGCCTTCAACGCTGATGCCGTGTAAGCAGCCATGACTCTGCCTCGCAATAATGTCACTCTATTGATAATAGTAGCGAGTAATCTCCATAATTTGCAAGAGCATCCGCTTATTGAGAATTTTTCCCGACTTATTTAGTGGCCTAGCATTGCCCGATTAGGCAATTGCACTATCCGTAGAGGTGAGCAACAACAGAGATTGATCAAATGTGGTCATAACTTAATATCAATGCTGTTCAAGGTTGGGTTGCGATCCCCAGCTGAATGTTTTCCAATGTTCGGAGGCGATCCATCACCGCTACAACCTGACCATGGGAGACGGCCTCATCGGCACGGATGATGACTAGTAGGGGGCGATCGCCAATCCGCCGAGCCTGCACTTGTGCAGGTAATGTCTCCAGGTTGGTGGCTTCATTCCCCAGTTGCAAAGTGCCATTGGTGGTAAGTGAGAGGGTCAGTGTGTGCTGCTTCAATTGGCTTTCACTCGTAGCGGCACTGGGCAAATTCACCGGTAGTCCCTCGGCACGCCTCAGAAAAAGGCTCGACAGGATAAAAAAGACCAGCACTACGAAAATGACATCAATCATCGGCACAATATTGATCTGTGGGGATGATTCGGGCTCGTCTGGTAAACGCATACAGAAGAATCCCAGCTCAGCTTGAGGGTGTTCGCAAGATGTACGTTTTCAACCTACTTTGCATCTTACGATTGGCAATAACAAAGCCTATCGCAATGAGCCAATTGTAGTGAAGGCTGACGCGTCAGGTCGGTAGTGCAAGGACCGTGTGAAATCCATTTGGCGAGAAACATAGCTTGAGCCATCTAGGCTAGGACATCGAGTAGCATCCGATTGCTCAGCGTGCGGCCAGATGGCTTCGCCATCTTGTCCTAACGGACTTAGCGACAGCTATATCTCTCCGGGGGAGATAGGGCGATGAAGCGGATTCAAGCGTGATGAGCGATACCTAACTAGATCAGTGCTCGACTAAGGAGCTCCCCCCCCTGTTGATAGCCCCTTGCAGAAGGCTATGCTGTGAAAGGTTTGCATTAATTAGGTCCAGATAATAGCTGAGCTGTTATGTCATCCCCCACTGAAAACGAATCTCGTTGCTTTGATCTTGAAACCTATGTCGATCAGACTGCCAGCTTGTTGGGGCTGACGATCCCGCCTGAGATTCGACCGAGTGTGCTTGAGAACTTTGAGCGGGTGATTGCGATCGCTCAACCGGTTCTGGATTTTGAACTGCCTGATTCATTGGAATCCGCGCCAACCTTTGAACCGTAGATGTGAAGGTAAAAGGTTAGGCGAGTTCTGCTGCTGACTTCAAATCCGACGAGTGAGTGTTTTGCCATGGGTGTCGGTACCACATGTGCGGAGAATTCCAAACTTCTTAGCCAATGCTTGCATTGAAGGTGTTTTCTTAGGACAGGGTCGCCACTCTTTAGGATTATCGTAGGCATAGTAAGCTTCAATGCCGTCGATACCTTGCTTCACTGCTTCGGGTACGAGATCGTCGGGCGATCGCCGATAGCGACAAGGATGCGCCAATATGGCTAATCCCCCAGCTTCTTGGATTGCTCTGATCACATTTTCCGCGAGTTGGGTCTTCCCTCTAGGCGAGCTTTTTTGCAAATAGGGATCGATTGCTTTGTGGTCCGGATTGAACGCATACCCAAGGATGTGAACTTCCACATCCGAGAGCATGGAGGTGATTTCAACCCCTGTCCATAATCGAGGTAAACAAACACGCCGCTTGCCACCGATGGGGGAGGGATGCCGCCACTGCCAATCTTCTAGGTGGCGCTTAGCGTTCCAGTATCCCCTGACCGTGTGATGGTCAGTGATAGCAAACTCTCTGAGTCCTAATTGAATTGCCTGCTCTACCAGCGTTTTTGAAGATAACTGCCCATCAGAGTTATTCGTGTGCATATGAAAGTTGTACACACTCGGGCAACTAAATTCGTCAACTGTTTCGAAAATACTTCGAAGTTCTAGAGCATCACTCATTGACGCCCTAGCCGAAGCTTTTAGCCGGGCAGGGCTTGTTACCATGTTTGTTCCCCTGATTGGGTTTAGCTACTAATTGTCTTTATATATCTAATATAACTGCCGAAAAAAAATTGCGTTCAATGGATTTTGATACCTTCATGGTGCAAAAGGCTCGAAAGGGTAGGCGATGAGGCAGTGGAGCAGTCAGCAATCAAATCGGAATTAACAATAAAATTACCCCTGCCTTCCCTGCACCAACATCGGTGACGTGGCCGGTGAAGCTTTAGTCAAAAGCAAATCTTCCGTGGCTGCGATTTTCAAGTCTTGGTCAATCCATACTAAAGAAGCCTGCTGCGCCTGATTTTGAGAGAGTGTCACGAGCGAACAATTCCGTAGGCAAGTAGACTCGGTTTTGACAATGCGAGGCACACAAGCCGCGTTGAGATAAATGGTGCCGCTTTCATCAATTCGCAGTCGCTCTCGTTGAATGTCTTTGCGATGGCGTAGCGTGTGATGCATGTGACCGAAGGTGACTAGTGGCACCGCTTTGCCAATCTGCCGAGCGTAGGCGATCGCCTCGGTCAAATCGGGATCGCCATAGTCACCACCGATGGGCTGCCAATCCTTACCGCAGATGGCTTCGGGATGAGCGCCTAGACCTGTCGGGCCACAGTGTCCAATAAACAAAATGGTATTGTGAGCAGCTGCATCTATGGCCTCTTTGATGCGAGTTACTGATGCTTCAAAGTTATCAACCCCGAACCGCTCACGGTAGAACGTCTTGGTTCGCCATTCTGGACCGCCCCAACTAAAAGGCCGACCCCCCACAACCGTCAGACCCAGAGTCGGTAGGTCTAATTTGCCATAGCCCACATGCGCCTCGCCCAACAAATCCAGCTGGGTCTGTACCCAATCTTCTGCGGTGCGATCGTAAGGGCATTTCCTGCGTCCCCACGGGGTTGCTGAATACCAAGCATCGTGGTTCCCAAAGATAGCTGCTTTGGGGATGTCAAGCCTTGCGATCGAACGAACCACCTCAACTGCTTCGTTGCCAAAATCACCGACAAGCAGCACTAAGTCCACCTGTAGGCTACGCAGCATCACCGCGTCCTGCTCATCCCATTGATCGTGAACATCACCGATGATCGCAATTCGCAGCACCTTGTCCTGAACCGATGTGTCCACCGCATCCTCTCTGTTGAGTCCTCTCAATAGGATAAGGGGATTGGGGGAGAGAGGGGGAGTGGGTAGAGGGTAGAGGGTAGAGGGTAGAGGGGGGAAATGGGCAATGGGGCAGTGGGAGAGTGGGGGGCAAAATCCTTTAAGGGCGAGGCATTTGGCCCATATTCTCACCACCCATCGAGACTCTACACTCCAAATGTCTCGCCCCACCAACCAAGAACCAAGAACCACCAACCAAGAACCAAGAACCAAGAACCAATTACGATTGTGAAGGTGTTGCTGCTGGGTAGGTTGAACGATGACTGCGCTGATTCTCTTCTCGGATCTGGATGGCACGTTGCTGAACGGTGAAACCTATTCGTATGAGGCAGCTGTGCCTGTAATCGAGATGCTGAAGACGCAGGGGATTCCGGTGGTGCCGGTAACGAGCAAGACCCGGGCTGAGGTGGAGACGCTACTCCAAGAAGTGGGGCTGACGGATCCTTTTGTAACGGAAAATGGGAGCGCCATCTTTATTCCGCGCGATACCTGCCCGTTTGAGCTGCCGGAGGGAGAGGACGATGGCCCGTATCGGGTATTGCAGTTGGGGGTGTCTTATGTAATGGCACGGGCTGGGTTGAAGGCGATCGCGCAGGAAATTGGCCGCCCTTTGAAAGGCTTTGGCGATTTGTCGATCGAGCAAATTCAGCAGCTTACGGGGTTGGATGCCAAAGATGCTCAGCAGGCCAAAATGCGCGAATTCACCGAACCCTTTTTGACGCCTAAGAATACGACGCCGGAGAAGTTGGAAGCGGCAGCAGGTGAAATGGGTTTCCGTGTAGTGGTGGGCGATCGCTTTTCACATCTGATTGGTTTGGAGGCGGGTAAAGGCGCGGCTGTTCACAAGCTTGCCTCCTTGTATGCACCGACGTTTCCTGAAGGCGAAACCATTGTCACCGTTGGTTTAGGTAACAGCCCTAACGATCTCGACATGCTGGAAAACGTGGACCGCTCAATTGTGCTGCCTGGGACATCAGGACCTCACCCTCGATTGGCCGACCGGGGCTGGCAAATCGCACCAGAACCCGCTCCTGAGGGATGGGCGATCGCGGTCAGGCAGGTTCTTGAGTCGCTGTAGAAGGGAGTGAGTGAGACGGTAGAGGGTAGTGGGTAGTAGGTAGTGGGTAGTGGGTAGGATTCTTGCTCACCCTCTACCCTCTACTCTCTACTTCTCTATTCCCTATCCCCTACTTTCTCTTCCCTTGCTCCAAATTCTGAATATCCTCCAACAGCTCGCGTAACACCAAATGTACGCTGCCGTCGCCTTTCAAATGGTCTGACCCGTCGGGATTGCGTTCACGGTCCCAGGTTTGGATGTACAGCTTTAGGGCTCCTGACTCAAAAGCACTGAGTAGGCGATGTTCAATGCTTTCATCTTCTTGATATTCCTCGAGGGTGGGGCCAGCAATGTCTTGCCACATGAGACGCACAAGAGTGGGCGGTACTTTTGCGTCAACACATTGGAAGAACCATTGCAGAATATCTAACAGCCGCAGAGACGATCGCATCGCTTCGGGAAATAAATAGTCGCCTCCTTGGCGGCACTGACAGTAGAAATCGATAAACGTGATTGATACTGGATCAGTGTGTTTTTCCTTGAGACGTTGCACCTTGTGAATTAGATCTTTCGTGGCGTCTGTAACGTCCATTGGGTTTCCTCAACAAGACGGCATTCTCAGGTTGCCATATCCCATTACTAAAGCGCGGTACGTCCCACAACATTCGCATTCAACGACCGTTA
>JBCBJE010000223.1:0-7475 GCA_038523735.1 Cyanobacteria bacterium J06626_18
CAATGCCTAACCAATCGACCAGCAAGCTGACCTTCGGCGATCGCCGCTCGCGCTTACGGTAGGCCAGCCAAATTTGGTTAGGCATTGATTGATCGGCTGCTGTGTCCTGT
Organism: Cyanobacteria bacterium J06626_18; assembly: GCA_038523735.1. Classification (GTDB taxonomy): domain Bacteria; phylum Cyanobacteriota; class Cyanobacteriia; order Phormidesmidales; family Phormidesmidaceae; genus SIO1E4. The sequence goes on from JBCBJE010000223.1 coordinate 111, forward strand.
GGTACTTCAAAGCTATTGCTCTATGGTGGTGACAGAAGCCATTGATCGCTGTGAGTGAGACACGCCAACGTCACAGGATTGAGAGGCATCCAGCGGGTGTACGGACCCACGGCTGTCGATCGCGAACAGGCAACCTGATGAAACTGCCCCTGCCACTCAGGATGTTCCGCTAACCAATACGACATCTCAGCCAGATTTTCCAACGTTGCGAGTGCGATCACAATGCGCCCCCCTGGCAGTAAATGCTGGACACATTCCTTGAGGATTGCTGCCAGCTGACCGCTGCTGCCCCCGATGAAAATACGATGGGGCCGGGGCAGATCCATTAGGGCATCCGGAGCCCTGCCATGCACGATGCTGATTTGAGGAACCTTAAAGCGGTCAGCGTTTTGGCGAATCAGTTGACAGCCCGCTGCGGTTTTCTCGATCGCCCACACCTGACTTTCAGGCAGCAACCGTGCCACCTCAATGCTCACGCTACCTGTACCAGCCCCAACATCCCAAACAACCTGACCGGGCTGCAGAGCTAGTTCGGCCAAAATTTGCACCCGCACTTCGCGTTTCGTCATCAGGCCGGGACGATCACGAAAACTCAGGAAGTAGCGATCGGGAATGCCCAAAAGCGGCAGATCCTTCAGCACAGGTGGCTCGGTCAACTGCTGCAAAATGACCACATTCAAAGGTGCAAAGGTTTTGTCTTGTAACGCATCTGGCGCATCGAGAGAGAATGCCTGCACTCGCTCCTCAGAGCTACCCAGGTTTTCGCACACCCAAAGCTGGTACGCCATTGGCAGATCCAGCGACTGCACCAGCCGTGCGATCGCTCCCGGCGTGTTGGTAGAGTCCGTCAGCACAGCGATGGGATCAGCCCCCATTTTCAGGCACTGGGTCAGACGCTCCAGCGATCGCGCGTGGGCACTTACCAAAGCCGCCTCTTGCCACGGTAGCTTGACGCGACTAAAGGCCAGTTGAATCGAGCTGGGATGAGGATGAAACGTCAGCGCATCGGCGGGCAGCGACTGGAGGAGCTGTCGTCCCAGTCCAAAAAAAAGCGGATCGCCTGATGTGAGTACCACTACCAAACCGGGACTTGGCTGCTGCAGATGCGCCTGTAGTCGAGCCTCTAGCCCCGTTAGTGACCAGCATTGAGCCGGGTGATTGGGAAAATAGCTGAGGGGGCGATCGCTCCCCGCCAATACCTCTGCCTGAGCAATCAATTCCTGCATCGGTAACGATAAACCCGCCACACCATCCAACCCAATACCCACCACCTGAATCAGGGTCAAAGTTGTGCCTCCCAAGCCAACACCAACAGCGCATTTAGAATAGCAGCCGCAACAGGCGATCCCCCCTTACGACCCTCCACTCGAATTTGCGGCGTCGACAGCGCCGCTAGCTGTTGTTTGGCTTCTAATACACCTACGAAGCCGACCGGCACCCCAATGATAAGGGCCGGCTGAATGTGACTATTCACAACGCGATCGCACAGGGCCTTCAGGGCGGTCGGTGCATTACCAATCACGTAAATCGCCTCAGGATGCTTATCCCAGGCTCGTAAAAGTCCCGTTTCTGTGCGCGTTTTATTGGGATCGGCCACTGTCGCCAACTCTACAGCTGTCACCAAAGGATTACCGAACGTCCGCGCCACCATCCCCTGGCATCCCTGACGCACCATGCCCACATCCACCACGATTGCACACTGGGACTGTAGTGCCGCGATCGCGCAGGCGATCGCCCCTGGCGAAATGTGAAGCAAATCGACAAACTCAAAATCAGCAGTGCTGTGAATAACGCGCCGCAGCACTGCGTATTCTTGAGGTGCAAAGTCGTGATCTCCCATTTCCCGGTCAATCAGCGCAAAACTCTCTTGCAGAATAGGATGTTGCGGTAAATGCGGCATGACTCCGAATGGAAGGTAAGCCCTACAATTCTAGGGGTGTATTTTCCACCCTCCCACCATGCCCATCTACTTCTTCTGGGGTGATGACGATTTTCAACTGAACCAGGCGATCGCATCGCTGCGTGATCGCGCGTTAGATAAAGCTTGGGCCAGTTTCAACTACGACAAAATTGCCGGCGATGAAGCGGAAGGTGTGATTGCCGTCCTCAATCAGGCAATGACGCCCCCGTTTGGAATGGGTAAACGCTTCATCTGGCTGGCTGATACAACGATAGGACAGCGGTGTGCAGAGGGTATTTTGAGCGAGTTCGCCCGGACTTTGCCGCAAATACCTGAAACCAGCGTCCTGGTTATGAGCAGCCGCCAAAAACCAGATGGACGGGCAAAGTTCACAAAACTGCTGCAAAAGCATGGACAAATCAAAGAATTTGGAACTGTTCCACCCTGGAAGACAGACCAAATCTTAAAAAATATTGAAAAATTAGCGACTGAAAAGAATCTTTCGCTGACTTCAGAAGCCGCTAATTTGTTGGTGGAAACGGTGGGCAATCAGACGCGTCAACTGATGTTGGAATTGGAGAAGTTATCGCTGTATTGGGGCGATCGCACCGCTCCCATTGACGCTGAAACGGTTGCTTTACTTGTAACAATTAGCACTCAGAGTAGCTTGAAACTTGCTGCTGCAATTCGACAAGGACAGACAGAACAAGCTCTTGGCTTGGTAGCAGACCTTCTGAATCGGAACGAACCGGCACTCCGTATCGTCTCTACGCTCGTGGGTCAGTTTCGCATGTGGCTTTGGGTCAAAGTCATGGTTGAGTCCGGTGAACGTGATATTCAGACCATCGCCAAAGCCGCTGAAATTGGGAACCCCAAACGCATCTACTTCCTTCAAAAAGAGGTCGGCCAAATGGCCTTAGCTAGCCTCAGACACGTGATGGAGCATCTACTAGAACTTGAGTCGGCGCTCAAGCGTGGGCAGGATGAGACGGCAACTTTACAAACAAAAGTAATTGAAATGTCTCAGCTCTTTCAGAAAAGCTAGTCGGCTTACTTTCGACAGGTGTAGGCTATCAGCTAAAATCCTGACTAAAATAAGGGGTTAAGTAAGTTAGCGTTACGTCAATTGCCTTTATCCTAGAGTCTTGGGTCCATGGTCAATCTATTAATACAGCAAGCGTTTTCACGTCTTAAAATGCCTCGTCATTTAATTGCCACCAGTTTCATCGCAGGTGTAGTCGGCATTGTCGGGATTCCCGCTTCCTTAATGCCAGTCCAAGTGCCTTTGGTGACAGCGGCTGCGATCGCCCAATCTGAAGACTTCAGCTCTGAAGAAATCACGCAGTATGCCCGTGCAGTCCTTGAGATGGATGCCTACCGTGTGGAGGCATACGACAAGATTAAGCAAATTTTGTTGAATTTGCCTGCTCCCATGGATCCCAGTGAAGTTAATATGAGTTGCTCTGAAAGCCAGGACATCTCGGCGGTGCCTCGATCGGTCCGGAGCAATGTCCGCGAGATTTTGTTTAGCTACTGCGATCAAGCGCGCGCGATTGTCGAAGACTATGGGTTAGATACTCAACGCTTTAACGAGATCACCAGTGCTCACCAGCACGATGCAACGCTATCGGAAAAAATCCAGCAGGAGCTAATTCGTATACAGAACGATTCAGATACGCCTTAGCACTAATTTTTAGAGCTTGAGTGAACAACATAAGTCATCTGCATTGGGTCTGGCGAATTGCTTGTCTGCCTTACCAACCGAACGTACGTTGGGTATGACACAGTAACTAAATCCAACCCCTTTGCAGAATCTTGCATTAACCGACTCTTACAACCATTGCTAGCTCCGTTAAGGCAAAAAAGCCCTTTGGTTAAGGTTTGAACATCAGGATGACACTCGGTATCCTGATTTGAATAGCTAAAGCCATAAATCGAAAAATCGAACATGGGTAGGAATTGTGATCTGACCCGCCAAAATCCTGAAATGCTTGCTTTTCGCTACGGCAGCTGTTGGGGGAACGTGTTTATCGATGACAGGTCAACCTCAGACGACTGGTTACGGCCAAAACCATCTATTCACCTGCTAACCTGCGGTTGCTTCTAACCTGCGGTTGCTTCGAGCCAGTCAAAGATTTGATTGAGCTGGTGCGTTGTGACTAGCCCATACTGCCAGAGCACAATAGGCAACATATTAGGAGTCGCGGCTGAATGACGCAGCCCAAGCGCGATCGCATCTGCCGGGAGCGCCAGCTCCCGCTTTAAAAAATCGATCAATCTGGTTTGCTGGCTCATGGGGGGACACTCCACCTTTGCGCAACATGGGCGAGTCGTTTGGGGGTAAGTTTAGCGATGAAATCTGAATATTGCCTGTGTTCTTATTGAGATGAAACACAATCTTGATTTCTTGTGAATTATGTGGGACTTATAGGCCTTCGCGTGTGTGTCTTTGGGCGATTGCACTAAGCACACGCCTCTGCTAGCAGCACGGGGCAAGCTCTGCCTGCCAACCCTGACTGCCATAAAAAAAGCCCCGGACCACAGGGGTCCAGGGCGGTGTGAAGCACTGCAAGTATCTGCATGTCTATGACAATAGACACCAATGGGGAAAAGGCTGGGAAGAAAATGGGAAGTTCTAGGGAAGAACCAAATCCGAATTGCTCGCGGTCATCTAGTTGTCGTCTACCCACGGCTATTTGAGGCTCAATCCAAACATTACCTCAGTTGACCATACGTCATCTATGTGCTGCCTAGCAGTAGTTCTACCAGAAGCGCCTTCTGAGCGTGCAAACGATTTTCCGCCTCGTCCCACACGCGGGACTGCGGACCTTCGATAACGGCATCGGTAATTTCTTCGCCCCGATGAGCCGGTAGACAGTGCAGTATGATCGAATCCTTAGCGGCAGCAGACAGCAATTCAGCATTCACCTGATAGGGCTGAAAAATCGGGATGCGGCTTGTGGCTACATCTTCTTGCCCCATGCTGGCCCAGACATCGGTGTAGAGCACCTGTGCGCCTTCGACAGCGGCTTTGGGATCTTCCGTAACGGTGATTGTGCAGCGATCGCCTGCTAGTTCCTGCGCCTGACTCAACACCGAATCCAGCGGTGCATAGTCGGCAGGGGTAGCCACACGCATATTCATGCCAGCTAGCGCACAACCCAGCATGAGGGAATGGGCGACGTTGTTGCCATCCCCCAAGTAAGCCATTGTCATTCCGGCCAAGTTGGGGCCAAAGGTTTCTTGTATTGTCATCAGGTCCGCCAAAATCTGACAGGGATGTTCGAGGTCCGTGAGGGCATTAATGACGGGAATAGCAGCATACTCCGCGAACTCTCGTAGTTCCGATTGGTCATACGTCCGAATTGCTAGCACATCCAAGTAGCGACTCAAAACGCGGGCTGTATCCTTGATGGGTTCACCGCGACTGACTTGGGTTACATTGACGTTCAAGTCCAACACCTGACCACCTAGCTGCCACATGGCTGACGAAAAACTCACACGCGTCCGGGTGGATGATTTGCGGAACAAAAGCCCGAGGACTTTGCGATCGCAATCTGCCTGGACCTTGCCCGCTTTCAGCTCAGCAGCCAGTGTCAATAGATGATCCATCGCCGACGGCGTTAGGTCCGCCATGCTGAGAAAATCCTGTCCCTTCAAACCTGTCATCGTTGGTATCTGCCAGCCATAGGAAACCATAAAACTATCAGATTTTCGGCAACTGATTGTGATGACCGCTTACTCTCTAGATAGATGATTTTAGGGAAATGCAGCAATGGGCTGGTATCGTCGGTGGGTTTTGCCTCGGTTACTCGATTGGTCACTATCGGGAGAGCCCTACGCGACCTATCGCAAGCAACTGCTAGCAGGCGTTTCCGGCCAAGTCTTGGAAATTGGCTTCGGCACCGGCCTCAATTTGGCCTACTACCCAGATACCGTTTTATCCCTGACGGTCATTGACCCTAATCCAGCCATGGCTAAGCTGGCCGGTCCCCGGATGGAGGCAACCCCGCTACCCATCACCAGCCAACCGCTACGGGGCGAATCTCTATCGATGGCAGACAATTCGTTTGATTGGGTGGTTAGCACTTGGACGCTGTGCAGCATTGATGACGTAGAACAAGCTCTGCGCGAAGTCCGACGTGTACTTAAACCCGGTGGCAAGTTTGCCTTCATTGAGCATGGCCTCAGTCCCGATCCTGATGTGGAAGTCTGGCAACACCGCCTCACCCCGCTACAAAAGCGCATCGCGGATGGTTGTCGTTTAGATCGAGCGATCGCTGACCTCATCCAACAGTCGCTGACTTTAGAAACTATCGAAACGTTCTACTCAGAGGGAATTCCCAAAACAGCAGGCTATTTCTATCAAGGTATCGCTACTAAGAAAGATCTGTGACTATGACCAGTCACTCATTAGCAAGCTGCAAGACACTCTTGTATAAGGACTCTGTAATCCAAAATCCAGCCTTGTTGATTAGATCATCCAGTGAAGGTTTGACTTCAACAATTAAGCCTTGGCTTTTTGCTTCGAGCGGAATTCCTAAAATGCCTGTGTATCGTAGATTTAGCCTAGCTGCCGCTAGCCGACCTCGAATTTAATCAATCAAACTTGATTTGAAAAGAGTCCAAGGCTGCCTGTTACGGTCTGCCAGACATGCCAGCTACTAGTTTGGATAAATTACAAGGTATGACTGAAAGCAACCACAGCATTTTGGCCACCAAAGCCAAAGCTGAAGCAGAGGGCATTGGACAAAACGGCTGTCTGTGTTTGCCGCACCAAATTTAAGTCAAACGCAGGGGTGTTCAAACCTACACAGGTTGGCAGAATTTGATCGCGCAGCGTCAACAAACACACAGCTGCCCCGATCGCGCCAGACGCCCCCAGCGTATGTCCCGTCGCTCCCTTCGTCGACGTGACCCACACTTGAGGTGGAAACAGCGCCTGAATCAAGGCCGTTTCATAAGCATCGTTCAAAAGTGTCCCTGTACCGTGGGCATGAACAAAGTCGATATCTTCAGGTGCTAAACCGCTGCGCCGCAGACAGGTTTTGATTGCTGCCAAACCACCCTGATAATTCGCCGCATCCGGAGCCGTCACATGGTTCGCATCGGCTGTCAGCCCAGCCCCCAGCACACGACCATAGACATGAGTCGATCGCGCTGCCGCCGCCTGCTCAGCCTCCAGCACCAGCACCGCTGCCCCTTCTCCCAGCGCCAGCCCTTCCCGTCGCTCATCAAAGGGATAGCAGCCCGATCGCGCTAGCGCCCGCATCTGTTCGAACCCAGTCATTGCCAGTGGGGTAATGGGTGCCTCGGCTGCCCCAACCAAAACCCGCTGACACTGTCCCGTTCGAATCAGTTCAACACCCTGCGCGATCGCCCATAGCCCCGTCGTACAGGCTGCCATCGGTGCCAACACCGGACCCTCACTGCCGATTTCACGAGCCACCGCGATCGCTCCCATA
>JBCBJE010000224.1:0-7471 GCA_038523735.1 Cyanobacteria bacterium J06626_18
CATTGACTTTATTGAAATCATAATCAATGCTTTAGGCGATATCGGTGTTTTTGGCAGAGAGCACGCACTCTACATGACTCCCAAACGGATCTGTACGCATTAAGACAAGCTAGAGGTAACGCAAACGCGTTTGCTGATATGGCTGAAGCAGGCTTATCTCCTTGGGGTGAGACGCGATCGCGCCGGAATTGCTCAGAATGGGATTCTGTAAGCTAATGTTTTGAGTGGCATTCCCTTTCCCATCTGGATTCTATGCACTTTCCATTTCTGTTGACAGAGGCTGCGTTGGAAGATCCCTTCATCGAAGAAGGGCTGCGCAAATTTCTGCTTGTGCTTTCAGTCTCTCTAGGTGTGGCAACCCTCTCGCGGGCCTTGAGCTGGTTGCGCAATATTCCCTACACCCTGCTGCTATTGCTCGTTGGTCTAGGGTTAGCGACACTGGATGTCCGCCTGATCAACCTTTCGCCAGAGTTGATTCTGTTCATCTTCCTGCCGCCCCTGTTATTTGAGGCTGCATGGAATATCAAGTGGTCTAATCTGAAGCGCGACTGGTTACCGATTGGTCTGTTTGCGATTATCGGCGTCATTATTTGTGTTGGCAGCTTGTTGGTAGGTCTGCAGCAGTTTGCGGGAGCATCGCTGGCGACGGCTTTACTGGTAGGAGCAGGACTCTCCGCTACCGATCCCGTTTCGGTGGTGGCCCTGTTCCGAGAACTGGGAGTGGATAAGCGCCTGACAACATTGATGGAAGGGGAAAGCTTATTCAACGACGGCGTGGCTGTGGTGGCCTACAACCTGCTGCTAGGGCTGGCGTTGGGCATGGAACAGTTTTCGGTCCCGGTAACGATTTCCCGCTTTCTGGTGTTCGTGGGGATTGGCGTCAGCATTGGTGGACTGATTGGGTTTGGTATTTCCTTCCTTACTCAACGCTTTGATTTGCCCTTGGTGGAGCAGTCCTTAACACTTGTTTCTGCCTACGGTACTTATCTTGTAGCAGAGGAATTGGGAGGCTCCGGGGTTATCGCTGTAGTAACAACTGGCCTCATTTTGGGGAATTTGGGATCGCGGATTGGCATGAGTCCGCGAACGCGGCTTTCTGTGTCGGAGTTCTGGGAATTTGTAGCGTTTTTTGTGAACTCGATTGTGTTTCTACTGATTGGCGATCAGGTCATCTTCGACGGTCTGATCGAAAATATTAACACAATCCTGATTGCGATTTTAGTGATGAGTCTGGCTCGAGCAGTCAGTATTTTTGCCCTCAGTGCGCTCAGTAACTGGTGGGGCAAGTCAGATATCAGCTATCCCAGTCAGGTTGTGCTCTGGTGGGGAGGCTTGCGAGGATCGGTTTCGGTGGCACTAGCACTCAGCGTGCCTGAAAGCTTACCTCAACGAGAAACGATTATCTCCATCATTTTTGGGGTAATGCTGTTTACCTTAATTGTGCAGGGACTCACGACAAAGCCTTTACTGGAGTCCTTGAATTTACTGGGCGATCAGCCCCTGCGGCAAAGCTTTATTCAAAAAATTGCCCGGCGGGTCGCGCTCAATCGGGTACTTGAGGAACTCCAGGATATCAAAACCAAGAATGCTCTTGATGAAGAGTATTGTGACTATCAAATTGCATTGGTTGAAGGTCAGCTCAAGGAGATTCAAGAAGAAGTCAGAGTGCAGCAGCGGGATCATCCCGAACTGGAAACGCTGTTGATCAATCAGGTGAACGAAAGCCTAGTCGCTATCGAAGCGGATACCTATGCTGAATTTATTCGCGCTGGCTACCTCAAAGATGAGATTTCACCGCTGCTAGAGTCGTTGCTAGAAGTCGAGAAACCGGCAGAAAGCTCAGCGGAACCTGCCTGAGGAATCAACTGAATCGATAGTACAATTGTTTGGAGTCATCTGAGCGAGAACCATGCGCCGTGACTCCATCTTCTACCGCCTCTTTCAGCAGTTTCCCGAATTCCTATTCGAGCTAGTCGAAAATCCTCCGGCAAATCCTCAGAGCTATCGCTTTGATTCGGTCGCTGTCAAAGAGCCTAAGTTTGAAATCGACGGCATCTTTCTGCCGCCTGAGTCGGCACCGCCAGGGATTGTCTATTTCTGTGAAGTGCAGTTCCAAAAGGACGAGCAACTTTACGAGCGGTTATTTGCCGAGTCATTGTTGTACTTCTATCGCAACCGTAGCCGCTTTAGCGATTGGCAGGCTGTGGTCATTTATCCTTCGCGTGACATAGGGCAAAGTCAAACGCATCCTTACCGTGCTTTGCTGGCAAGTGACCAAATGCACCGAACATACCTGGATGAATTGGGTGAAATCTCAAAGATGCCTTTGGGAGTTGCCTTGATGACGTTGACGACAGTGGATAAAGCTGCTGCACCATCCGTTGCCCAAGAACTGATGGTCCGTTCTCGTCAGCAAGTCTCTGATAGGACGGCTGGTGACGCCATAATAGAACTCATAACCACGATTATGGTGTACAAATTTACAACTTTGAGTCAAACGGAGATTGAGGCAATGCTGGGGCTAAACCTACAAGAAACTCGGGTGTATCAGGAATTGAAGGCAGAGGGAGAACGATCGCTTATCCTTCGCCAACTGACTCGTAGAGCTAGGAAGATTTCACTCGAGTAGCGATCGCACATTGAGCAGTTGTCCGCGCCACAGTTAGAAGCTCTAGGCGACGCATTGCTAGACTTTACGACGCCTCAGCAGCTTGCCAACTGGCTCCAGAATCATCCGATTGCTGATCAGTCCGATAATTAGAGTTAACTTTGCCTTACTCAGCAGCGATCAGCTCTGCCTGTTCTTTAAGCTGAAAAATCCGTTCGATCGACGCCTCTACGGCCCGGTCAGGGGTCGAGGCTCCAGACGTGACGCCAACAATAATCGATCCGGCAGGTAGCCAGTTCTCGGTTACTGCCAGGTCACCATGCAACTTTTTATGCTCAATGCGATTGCCGGGACCAATCCGTTCGGGGCCATCGATGTGGTACGAGGGAATGTTGCGCTCGATCGCGATTTCTTGCAGGTGGGTTGTGTTAGAGGAGTTATATCCGCCGATGACCAGCATCAGGTCAACATTTTCATCGACTAGCTCAAACATGGCATCCTGCCGCTCTTGAGTTGCGTCACAGATCGTGTTGAACGCCATGAAGTGATCATTTGCTGCCTGGGGTCCGTACTTTTGCAGCATCGTGCGCTCAAACAGCTTACCGATCGCCTCAGTTTCTCCCTTCAGCATAGTGGTCTGGTTAGCAACGCCAACGCGCTGTAAGTCACGATCTGGATCAAATCCCTCGGAATGAGCCTGCTTGAACTTGGTCATAAAGGTGTCGCGATCGCCGCCGTGCAGAATGTAGTCCGCCACATACTGTGCCTCTTCCAGGTTCAGCACGACTAGGTAGGTACCCGCAAAGGAGCTTGTAGCGACGGTTTCTTCATGCTTGTATTTGCCATGGATGATGGAGGTAAAGGCTTTCTTTTTATGCTTCTCCACCGAGTTCCAAACTTTGGACACCCAAGGACAGGTCGTATCCACGATGGTGCAGCCTTTATCATTCAATAGCCGCATTTCTTGAACGCTGGCCCCAAAGGCAGGCAAAATCACCACGTCACCGACCCCGACCACTGAGAAATCCTTTGCACCGTCAATCACTTTGACGAAGTGAACATCCATCTCACGCAACCGCTGGTTGACGCCCGGATTGTGAATGATTTCATTCGTGATCCAAATACGCTCGGAAGGGAAGTGTTGACGGGTTTCGTAGGCCATTGCGACCGCCCGCTCAACGCCCCAGCAAAAGCCAAATGCCTGAGCTAGCCTGATTGTGACTTGTCCCTGAGTCAAGATGTACTGGTTATCGCGGATTTTCTGGATTAGACCGCTCTGATATTCAGTCTGCATCTGGTCAGCAACGACTTCACCGTGACCCAGACTTTTACGAAAATATTTGTCCGATTGGTGCAGCGATCGCTTAAATGCTTTGGTATCCATGACGCTCCCGGTTCACCAGCTTCTTTTAACTACAATAGCGGTTCACCGACCGTTCGCCATGGATAGAGCCCTTATAAAGTCTCAATCACGAGTCCTCTAAAGTCTCAATCAATAAATCCACTTGTGCTTGACGTGCCTGGAGAAAATCTTCGCATTGGCGTAGTTGATGCACCGCCTGTTCAAACTGATTGAAAATGTCTGCTAACGGTAACTCACCCTGCTCAAGACGCAAAACGGTTGCTTCAATTGCAGCCACAGTTTGTTCATAGGACCAGGATTCGGTGGATGGTTTGGGCATGGTTCTTGGTTATTCGCTCTTGGTTGTTCGTTATTCGTTGATGGTGGTTGGCTGAGTTGGGGCAAGGCATTTGGAGCATCGAGTCTCAATGGGTGGTAAGGATACGGGCTAAATGCTTCGCCCTGACGGATTCTCTTTCCCCCTTAACCTCTCCCCTCGTCTCCCCCTCTCCCCCTCACTCTTCCACCGTCATCACCCGTGCCATGATCGCTCCCTCGGTAAGCTGAATCCGGAGGGTATCGTCGATATTCACGTTTTCAGCGCTAGTGAGGATGCGATCGCGATCGTCCCGTACAACGGCGTAGCCACGTTTGAGAACGGATTCTGGATTGAGGGTTTGCAGAGTTTGATGGAGATGTTGACATTGCTGCTGGGCAGTTTGCAAGCGGTATTGAACAGTCTGTGCCAGGCGTTGCCGGAGCCAATTGAGACGCTGTGTTTCTTGTTGAAGGGTCTGGTCGAGGCGGAGTTGGTCGAGGCGTCGGCGTAGGTTGACTACCCGTTCAGCACGTTGCTGGATGGCTGACTGTAGCGCGACCTTAAGCTGCTGACTGCGAGCAGCATGATCGGTCCATAAATCCTGAATATGCGGAACTGCCTGTTCAGCGGCAGCAGTTGGTGTGTAAGCATAGACATCCGCTGCCAGGTCAGCCAGCGTTTCATCGCGCTCGTGACCGATGCCAGTGATGAGAGGAATTGGGCAGTTAGCAATCGCCCGCACCACTAAATCACTGTCAAAACAGCCTAAATCTTCGCGGGCTCCACCACCGCGTGCCAAGATGACGAGGTCGGCGCGGCCATCAGTAACGACCCGGTCCAGTGCTGCCATGATTGCACTAGGAGCTTGGGTCCCTTGCACTACAGCCGGCGAGAGCAAGACGGGTAAACCGGGCTGACGGGCCTGCAATGTCCGTTGAATGTCGCCCCAAGCAGCTCCCTGCGGGGACGTAACGACGGCAATCTGGTTAGGGTAGGTGGGCAAGGGACGCTTCAATTCCGAGTCAAACAGACCTTCGGCAGCGAGGCGCTGTTGGAGCTGTCGTCTTCTGAGAGCCTGCAATCCGGCTCCAGCCGGCAGTACTTGAACCGCGTTGAGCTGGTACTGCCCCCGCTGGGGATACACTCGAATGTTACCGAGTAGAAACACCTGCTCACCAGCAACTGGCAATGTAGCCAACTGTCGCCGTTGCGATCGCCACACCACTGCTTGAATCGAAGCACTGCCATCGGGTTCTTGCAGAGTGAAGAAGATATGGTCGTTGCGTTCATTAGCACTCGATACTTCGCCAGTTACCCACAGTCGATGCAAATGCGGATCTTCTTCAAGTAGCAGCTGAATATACTGGGTAACGCCTGCAACACTAACGGCTTCATCAGGAATTTCAGGGGACGTTGACTGAATCGGAAAGACCATGCACGGGGCTCGCTTAGGAACAACCTTTCAAGAAGCTTTAGCTTATAGAATTTTAGTACAAGCGTATTTATAATAAAAAGGTCAAAATCGGCGGGTTTATCGCTAGACTAAACTCTAATCTTGCTCTGGCTCCCGTCGTGAGCGATCGCGTGCGTTTGACTACTTATTGGGGATAGTATGCCTAAAACCAGCGCCGGCAACACCGAGAAAGACAAAGCTTTGAGCATGGTGCTCAACCAGATTGAGCGTAACTTTGGTAAAGGCTCCATCATGCGCCTCGGCGATGCGAGCCGTATGAAAGTCGAAACCATCCCAACGGGAGCACTGACTCTAGATTTAGCACTCGGGGGTGGTTTACCCAAAGGACGAGTTATCGAAATTTATGGACCTGAGAGTTCAGGTAAAACGACGCTAGCACTTCATGCGCTGGCCGAAGTTCAGAAACAAGGCGGCACCGCTGCCTTCGTGGATGCAGAGCACGCCCTCGATCCAGAATATTCGCAGGCTTTAGGCGTCGATATTGAAGAACTGTTAATATCGCAGCCCGATACTGGTGAAGCAGGCTTGGAAATTGTCGACCAGCTGGTGCGATCGTCGGCGATCGATGTTGTGGTTGTCGACTCTGTGGCTGCTCTAGTGCCTCGCGCTGAAATTGAAGGCGAAATGGGCGATGCTCATGTTGGCCTGCAGGCGCGTCTGATGAGCCAAGCCCTGCGGAAAATTACGGGCAACATTGGTAAATCTGGCTGCACTGTGATTTTTCTTAATCAGCTGCGGCAAAAGATTGGTGTTGTTTACGGTAGTCCAGAAACGACCACAGGGGGACAAGCCCTCAAGTTTTACGCATCCGTCCGGTTAGATATTCGTCGGATCCAAACGCTGAAGAAGGGCAACGAAGAGTACGGCATTCGAGCCAAGGTTAAAGTGGCGAAAAATAAGGTGGCTCCGCCTTTTCGGATTGCTGAGTTCGACGTTATCTTCGGTCGTGGGATTTCGAGCCTAGGCTGTGTTCTTGACTTGGCTGAGCAAAACGGCATTGTGGTGCGCAAAGGAGCTTGGTACAGCTATAAGGGCGAAAATATCAGCCAAGGGCGCGATAACGCCATCAAGCTCATGGAAGAAAAACCTGAGCTAGCAGCAGAAATTGAAACTCAAGTGAAGCAGAAGTTGGAAATTGGCCGTGATTTTGCAGCCAATGGCCATGTGGAAGATGGCGAGCTAGATGACACGCTGGAGGATTAGGGCAGCCAATTGCTCATAGGCGTTGCGTCATTTTTACTCGTCAGCGCCCTGGACTGGCTTCATGAAGTAAAGCGTTTGGTCGAGATGGACCGGGGCCATGCTTTCAGTCCATGACTCAGCGTTATTGGTACCAGCAGCCTTCCTCATAGGAGTTGTTGGGCCAACCGATACTTCGTTCAACTTGTGAATGGTGTCTTGGGAGGGGGGACCGACTCGACGGAACTCCGAGCCTGTGAAAAACCCAAAGTTGAGGCTACCCAGACGAACAAGATCACCGTCTTTGAGCGTGTGGCTCTGGCGAATCCGAACGCCATTCACATATGTACCATTTGTACTGCTGAGGTCGTACAAAATAAATCCACAGCTTTCGTCATGGCGAATGGCGGCATGGCAGCGTGAGAGCCGACGATCGCGGACCGATAAAGACGCCTGATTAGGATCACGACCAATGGTCCAGATCTGGTCCTGCAGGTAAGGTTGGAGAAAAATCTGCGATCGCTCTTCTGACAAATTTGTAATTAGCAG
>JBCBJE010000225.1:0-7469 GCA_038523735.1 Cyanobacteria bacterium J06626_18
CCCCGTTAGCCCCCAACCCCAAAGCAGCAAACCAGCGCACCGACAGTAGAGTACTTTTCGACAGCAATCCCGCGCCCTAACTGACATAAACCACCCAGATCATCATTCGAAAATATTACTTAGACCTTTCAGCACTGTTCTCACAAATCAGTACTCAGCCTTCGACTAAACACCTTAAAAGGAGGCTCCAGCTTCTGCAAACCGTTGCCAACAAGAACCAGGGTACGCCCTATTCCCTGTTCCCTGCCCAAACACCTACATCGCGTCCTGATAGCAAGCCTGCTTCAGCGAAAGTTCATGAGAAATGGGTGTAGTTCAGAGCGTATTACGAAAGATTGAAGAAAATAGGGCACTCTCAAATCTGAGTAGGTCATAATGCAGGCGATCGCACATGATAATGATGGCTGATTCCGCTACGGCTGATGCTTCCCAAAAAACAATGGATGCTTCCCAATACCAACCGTTTGTATCGGTTATCGTGCCGATTTACAACGGTGAAGCTGATGTACCCGCTCTGAGCCAAACGTTATTCGCTCAAACTTATCCAGCAGAACGGGTGGAGTATTTGCTGGTAGATAATGGTAGCCAGGATCAGACGTCGGATTTGCTTAAGGCGGCGATCGCCCAAGCCAATACTCAAGGGCAAACGGCAACCTACCTGAGTGAAACCGCAATTCAAAGCTCCTACGCCGCACGTAACCGGGGTATCCAGGCGGCTAAAGGCGAAATTCTCGTATTTACAGATGCTGACTGCCAGCCCCAGCCAACCTGGCTGGAAGAATTGGTTGTTCCTTTTTCGAACTCGGCAGTGGGAGCAGTCGCTGGGGAAATTGCAGCACTACCCGGCAACAATTGGTTGGAGCAGCATGCTGAGCAGACCAACACGTTGAGCCAAACTCATACGCTAGCCCATTCCTTTTGTCCCTATGGTCAAACGGCTAATCTTGCTGTTCGACGTTCGGTTTTTGAGAAGATCGGTCTTTTTCGGCCTTACCTCACTACTGGAGGAGACGCGGATCTCTGTTGGCGATTGCAACGCCAAGGAGGATGGGAGCTATGCTTTGCTAGCCAGGCAATTGTCCGGCATCGTCACCGTCAAACGTTGGCTGAACTACGGAGCCAGTGGCGACGCTATGGCAAGTCAAATCGGTATCTTCATGAGCTCCACGGCATTCCTTTGATGCGGTCGATCGCCCAGTCGGAAATCCGCTATCGCTTGGCTCGTTGGTTGATTAAAGAGCTACCCGCCGCAGGCTATCGAGTGCTGACCCGGAAAGCTCCTCCAATTGCTCTGGTTGAAACCCCCCTAGCGCTGTATTGTCAAGTCGCTCGATCAGCCGGGCAAAAGCAAGCCCAGTTACCCCCCGAAGCGCGGCAAATTGCGGCGATCGCCGATAGCGGCAATGCCTCCCTGACTGAGCAGAACACTATCGAATCAGCAGAGGGCACGGTATGAACATTTTGATGTTGTCAGTGACTTTTCCGTATCCAGCTTCGCGCGGGGGGACTGAGGTCAGAACCTTCAATCTGCTGAAATCACTGCGGCAAGATCACGACATTACGCTATTCACCCTACGGTATGACGGCGTGCCAGAAGCAGATATTGAGGCACTTGCAGAATGGGTGAGCGAGCTGAAAGTGTTTCCCGTTCCCTCTAATGAATACGATCGCAGTCCTCTAGGTAAAGCCGCTCGATTCGGACGCTTTCTTCTCGATGGCACCCCGGCGAGTACTCGTCATCGTCAAACTCAAGAAATTCAAGCTTGGATTGATGCAAAGGCCCAAAGTGGTCAGTTTGATGCGGTTACTTGTGAACACAGCGCCAATGAGGTTTTCGTCAGTCCTACGGTTCAGGCCCATATCCCCCGCCGGATTGTGGACATTCACAGTTCGGTATACGGCACCTGTAAGCAGCAGTTGGCAACGGGTACGGCTGAGAATCCCCTCCGTGAGCGGCTCAACCTAGCCCTTCTAAAGCGCTACGAAACCCAGTACTGCGGCAAGTTTACTGACCTCGTCGTAACGACCCCCGAAGATGCTGCCCAAATCCGTGAACTCCGGCCTGATCAGCGGGTGCATGTGGTGACAAATGGCGTTGACTTAAAGGAGTTCTCCCTGCGAACTCAAGATCCTGAGGGGCACGACTTGGTCTTCGTGGGGGCGATGGATACACCCCCTAATGTGGATGCTGCCGTTTACTTCAGTCGTGAGGTGTTTCCCTTGCTGCGGGAGCGGTACGACGATGCTACTTTGTATCTAGTCGGGACTCGTCCAACCCCCTCCGTGCTAGCGTTGCAAGAGGTTCCAGGGGTTGTGGTTACAGGTAAGGTTCCTTCCACAACAGATTATCTGCACAAGGCCACAGTCTGCGTAGTCCCTTTACGCAGTGGCTACGGGATCAAAAATAAAACGATCGAAGCGATGGCTGCAGGAATCCCTGTTGTGGGGAGCGATCGCGGCTTAGAAGGACTCCAGATAAAAGATGCCGATGGAAACCGAAGGGCACTCAGAGCCAACACTCCCCAAGAATATGTGGCAGCAATTAGTCAACTTTTCGAAAATTTAGGGCTGCGGCAGGCACTATCTCAGAACGCTCGCACTATGATTGAAGCGGATTATACCTGGGAGAACGCCGGAAAAATCTATGCCGGTGTGCTATCCCGTTAAAAACCCCCGAATTTGGGCCATAGCCCATGTCTGACTTGCTCCCATCGTGGCGAACGAATCGTAAGCAATCCTCTGCCCTTGCACGGCGTCAGACCACAGCCGTGCAGGTTTTGGTGCGGCGCCATCGTCGTTTGCCCTTACCGCGCGTTCCCTTGCCGCCATTATCTTTGGCACGGCGTTTCTTGAAGCTGGGGGGGATCACTTTCGGGTTATTGGGAGCTGGTGGGTTGGTTGGGCTGTGTTTGTGGACCAGTGTAGTGCTCATCTTGCGTCCCCATCCACCGCGTTGGTTGGTGCAAGCAATGCCCTACTTGGTCAACAACTGGAGTGATCAGCCCATTCAGTCTTGGGATGAGATTAAAGCTGAGTTACAGACTCAGGGAAGCACGGCAAGAGACTTGATCGGCTTAGATGATCTGGGCAAAGATCCCAAATTGAACGACTTGAAACTATTGCCCGTTGTAGGGCAGCGATCGTCCTGCACTCGCAACTGTGAGGCGATCGTGGAGCTGCGTCTTTACCGAGTTCTTGATCGGAACAAGCAAGAACTGTTGTCGCTGCAACTGCTGGATCAGCTTGTCATCCAAGGACCACCCGAAGAGCATGTGGTTGATCCCGTTTGGCAAGGCAATGTAGGTATGGTGGGATCAACCCATCCATTGCCGTTGTTAAACGTCAAATCGATCCACAAACAGGGACTGCCCGGAATTTGGTTGACTCTGACAGGGCGTTGGCAAAACCAGGGAAGTCCTATCCTGTATGGTCAAGTTCTGCATGTAGATTTGCAAACGTTGCGGATTAATTCACTGTTGAATTGGGCCAGCGCAACGGGGCGACTACCGATCTGGCAGGATCTAGATAGTGAAGATTTGCCCGAACTAGTGGTAAGTCAGAGTGTAGGCCTAGAACCCCACTTTAGCTCTTACTCCGTTGCCAATACCACAGCGGCTGTTGCCGTTCGGCTTCAAGAGATCTCTCTACGCAAGCTGCCATTTCCAGAAGCTAGCCTCGAGACGCAGTATCACAATGCGCTGTTTCTGGCTCAACATGGTCTATGGTCCGATGCTCAAGAGCGGTTGACTCAACTCAAGACTCAACTGGCAGAGTCTTGGCCACAGGAGCTAGAGCAACAGATGCAGCTGATAGCGCTTCATGCTCGCGTTAGCCAAAGTCAGGCAGACAGAACCTGGTCCCGCGCTGACCAAAAACTGCTGGCGCTGTTGCTTAACGGGCAGTGGGAAACAGCTCTGGAAACTATGGGAACCTCTCAGAGTTTCTTTGAAGCTGTTGTGTTGCCTCTGCTACAGCAAGATTCCTCGCGACTTTGGCAACGGGTGACTGCGTCGCTTCAGGTTGAGCCTACTGAGAAGGCAACTCGGCTTTGGGGCGCATTGCTTCGGTTGGCCAAAGAAGATAAAGAAGCAGCGCTTAAATGGCTGATTCAAAATCAGTCCACGATCGCCAAACAAGAGTTTGAAGCACTGATGGATAAGGTGCAGCCCGAACCAGAAGAAGAGGAGTTGCTGGACACTACGGTCGCTGATGCTGCCGGTACGATTCCGGTCACAACTGAACCTGAACCTCGATCTGAGAAACAACCCAGCAGCAGTGGTCTACCTGAAGTCGGTGGTTTATTTGGCACGGCGCGACCCCTTGAATCTGTGAGTCCGGCTACATGGCGTTGGCCGTCTGGGACGCCTGATATGACATTGTCAACCGGACAACAGTGGTACCGAATTACTCTACAAGCGGGGCATATCGGCCGCCAGTGGGATCAGTTGGCAATTCCAGATGGATCTTCGCCAGAAGCGATCGCAGCTTTCTGGCGATCGCTAGGATTCAACACAAATCCTGCTCTGTATTTGGCTAGTGCAGCCTCTAATCAGACGCCCCAAACTGTTCGAGTCCGAGCCATACGACTCAGCGCAGGCACTATCGAACTGTTAGCGACAGGGACCTCACCTCCAGCCACCGATATTCAGATAGTCACTACACCCAATCAATGGGTGATGCCCCAACAAGTCAGCGCTCAACCCCTGTCACAGATTTATCGGGATCAGCCTCAATTGGGCGAGCGCCTACTAACCACTCTGAGCAATCAGCTAGGCGTTGACCCAACGCTTCTATCCTCTGCTTTTCAGGAAAAGTCGGCTGCAGTAGGGACTGTGGTGACCGTGCGACGAGTTGATTTCACAGGGGATCAAGAAAGTGAGCTTCTACTTACCATAGATGCTCAGTCTTGGCCCTACGAAGAGATTTCTCTTCCTACTCAAGGAACCATTCAGATAGTGTTGAACTCCCAAGGAGAAATTCTCTACAGTAGCCTTCGAGAAGGTGGTGTCCTAGTGGGCTGGCTTGCCCCAGACACAAGTGCTCCGGCCCTTGTCACCAATCAAGGAGGATCCTATGACCTGCGCGTTTGGTCGCAGCAGCAACAGCAATTTCGTTAAAGTTGCGATCGAAACTCGCCGAGTGATGAGGTGCGGAGACACAGCGGTTTGATTTTGAACTCTCCTGTGGCTGCCTCTGCTTCTGATTCTGCTCCTGTACTCCCCCAAATCCCCTCGCTGCCTTCAGTTGCCGTGATCTAGAACACATCGAGGTCAGAATTTTCTGATCCCCCCTTGTCAATGGGGACTCGTCACCTCAAACTGAAGGTGTAAATCAAGGGATGTCACTGGCAGTTGCGAGGTTCTCGGTGAAAAGAGTTTTAGCAATCATTTTGGGAGGGGGTGCCGGTACCCGCCTTTATCCACTCACGAAGTTTCGGGCTAAGCCAGCAGTATCTCTGGCCGGTAAATATCGTCTAATTGATATTCCTGTTAGTAATTGCATCAATTCTGAAATTCACAAGATTTATGTTCTAACGCAGTTCAATTCTGCTTCCCTCAATCGTCACATTGCCAGGACTTACCAATTTTCCCAATTCACTGAGGGATTTGTGGAAGTTTTGGCTGCACAACAAACGCCCGAGAGTCCCAGTTGGTTTCAGGGAACCGCGGATGCTGTGCGGAAGTATCTGTGGATGTTGGAAGCTTGGGACGTGGATGAGTATTTGATCCTGTCTGGGGACCATCTCTACCGCATGGATTACACCTTGTTCGTGGAGCGTCACCGTAGCACGGATGCCGACATCACGCTGTCAGTTGTTCCAGTAACTGAAAAAGTCGCTCCTAGCTTTGGCTTGATGAAGATTGATGCGGGGGGGCGTGTTGTCGACTTTTATGAGAAGCCCAAAGGGGATGCTCTCAAGCAAATGCAAGTTGACACGACGACGCTAGGACTGACACCTGAGCAAGCTCAAGTGAAGCCTTACATTGCTTCTATGGGAATTTACGTCTTTAAGAAGCAAGTTTTGGTCGATCTGCTTCGGAAGAACCTCGAGCAAACTGACTTTGGCAAAGAGATCATTCCAGGTTCTGCCAAAGACCATAACGTTCAGGCATATCTATTCGATGGTTATTGGGAAGATATCGGAACGATTGAAGCGTTTTATCATGCAAATCTGGCCCTGACGGATCAACCTCAACCAGCCTTCAGCTTCTATCACGAGGATGCGCCTATTTATACGCGATCGCGCTACCTGCCTCCCGGTAAGTTTCTGGACTGCACTATTACACGCTCCATCATTGGTGATGGTTGCATTCTTAAAAACTGTCGCGTCGATCACTCTGTCATTGGTTTGCGCCAGCGGGTTCACGAAAATTGTGTTCTCGAAGACTCACTCCTTATGGGAGCTGATTACTACGAGCCGCTGTCGGAGAGCAGCCGTCACCTAACACGGGGCAAAATTCCCATCGGAATCGGTGAGGGCACTGCAATTCGTGGGGCGATTGTCGATAAAAACGCTCGCATTGGCCGCAACGTCCAGATTGTTAACAAAGAAGGTATTGAGGAAGCTGAGCGTGAGGATCTAGGCTTCTACATCCGCAGTGGCATTGTGGTTATTCTGAAGAATGCTGTTATTCCCGATGGCATGGTGATCTAAGAAAAGTAGATGTTCTTCCGCTATGCCCAGCAAGGAAACCCTCTTCGCTCTATCGCTATTCCCTTACCTCGGTTTTCTCTATTTCTTGACGCGATCGCGCCAAACGCCTCGTCTTGCCCTCATTGGCTTCTACGTGCTGCTAGTGTTCGTTGCGGTTACGATCCCCGCTGGAATTTACGCGCAAAAAGCTTACGGTGCTGAACTTGCTAACGTTGATTGGCTCCATGGTTCTGCAGAGCTGTTTTTGTCGATCTCCAATATTTTGGTGGTCTTAGGTTTTCGCCAAGCCGTCATACAGTTGCGTCAGGAGAAATCCTCGAATGATTAGGTGCTACGCTGCCTGATGCAGAATTAGCCGATTGCCGTCAGGATCATAGGCGTATATTTCGCGGCCATGAGAAGCGGTCATTGGCTGATTCGGAGGGGGATAGCCTAAAGCTGTGAGATGGGCGATCGCAACCTCCAAATTCTCAACCTCGAAGCAAAGGCTCATTATGCCCTTACCATGAGCGCCAAACTCATGGTAGTTTTCTGTCTTCGGCTGAAAAATACCCAGTTTTAGGCCAGGCAATAAGAATTCAGCATAGATATCGGGAACATAGATCTGGGGATCGCTTCCAAGCAACGCTTTGTAAAAAGCCATAGTTGCGTCTAGATGCAGAGTTGCCAACGTCACGAAGGCTTCTCTGAAAATGAAAGGTTCCATGACAGCTAAAAGAAAATTGCAAATTTAATCATGCTATCAGGCGAAATTCAGATTTCATCGCATTAATGTTTTACAGGATGAAAATACCTGAATAGGTCAAAACCAGTC